>NZ_NPJB01000064.1:0-741 GCF_002251345.1 Prevotella sp. P4-119
GAATAGTTAAACTGCATCAGGCGCAACTTCGCCTTTTTGTTGCCGTTGCGGGCTTTCGTCAGACAGGCAGTCTGTTCGCCCGATTCCCTGAGCTTCATATACTGCTCTCTCGAAGTGATGGGGTAGCCGATTTTTCGGCCACTCTCCATCTTGATTACAAAACAACTCATTGTCTCTTAGTGTTTTAGTTGATAGTTAATAAGTGCCTTGACAGCTTCGGCTGCCTCTCTTTTGATGGTGTTGGCGATATTGATCGACTCATGACAATACACCTTCAGCGTCAGTTGGATGCCATCGTCCTTGGTCTTAGAAACGCGCCCATGTGCCAGTTTCTTGATCAGCACAGACTGCGATCTCCGCCATGGCTTAGCCACGAAGTCAAACGTCCCGTCGGTCATCTGTTGCGCCACCCCGTTGGTGCGGAAGCGCTGCACGCTGAGGGGAATGGGGTCGTCAGGGGTGAAGAAGAAGGATCTGCGCTCGTCGTAATGCGCTACGCCTTCGAGTTGGATGTGGTCACAGTTGTTAAACTGGTTGTTAATGATTTTTTCTTCTGTTTTCATCTTAGTTGATTTTTGCGAGCGGAAACAGATTGGATTCTTGTGCACTTTACCCTGGGAATATCCTCCGCAATGTTCAACTCAGATTAATAAATGTGTTTTAGTTAGAACCGATTCTCACGTTAAACGAGAACGTCCAGTTGATGATTGTAAAATTGAAATATACGCTCATTGTTTTCTT
>NZ_NPJB01000065.1:0-5324 GCF_002251345.1 Prevotella sp. P4-119
TGCATTATATAAGAACAAGAGGTTTCTAATGCAAAACCCAATATGATTTTTAATGGTTAAGGTTTATGGTTGATTAATTTAGTTTTAAACGTGAAAAGGCTCGCTGTGAAGCGAGCCTTTTCTTATTCATACTATTTATTTGTTAAATGCTGGCTCTGTGCTTAACCTTCTTTGGCTAACAGGTAGCGTTCGGCCTCTATGGCTGCTTGACAACCGGTTCCTGCGGCTGTTATAGCCTGTCGGTAGGTGGGGTCTGCACAGTCACCGGCAACGAAGATTCCTGGGAGCTTGGTACGTGGAGTACCATCGGTTTTCTTCAGATAGCCCACTTCGTCTGTATCAAGCCATGGGGCGAAGAGTTCTGTGTTAGGCTTGTGGCCAATGGCGAGGAAGAAACCGTCTATGGCAATATCAACTGTTTGTTCATCATTTTCTCCCTTGCGCTTGACGAGGTGTGCGCCTTCTACACCGTTTTCTCCGAAAAGTCCAAGGGTGTTGTGCTCAAACAGGATTTCGATATTGTCGGTATTCATCACTCGTTCTTGCATCACTTTTGAAGCACGGAGATATGGTTTGCGTACGATGAGATATACTTTTTTTGCCAACTGGCTCAGATAGAGTGCATCTTCGCATGCTGTATCACCGCCTCCTACCACGGCAACGGTCTTCTTTCGATAGAAGAATCCATCGCAGGTGGCACACGCAGAAACTCCTTGTCCATTGTATTTACGTTCGTCGTCAAGACCTAAATATTTGGCTGAGGCACCAGTGGCAATAATCACGGTGTCGGCTTCTATCTCGCGTCCTTCTTCATCCCATAAGCGATAGGGAGTTTTAGAGAAATCAACCTTGGTGATGGACCCGTCGCGAAGTTCTGTACCGAAGCGTTCTGCCTGTTCTCTTAGATCCATCATCATCTGGTTGCCATCCACACCTTGTGGGTATCCTGGGAAGTTTTCTACCTCAGTAGTTTGAGTGAGTTGTCCGCCGGGTTGCAATCCGCAGTATTCTATGGGCGCAAGATTTGCACGCGAGGCATAGATAGCAGCAGTATATCCGGCAGGTCCGCTACCGATGATCAGACATTTGGTATGTTCCATTACTTGCAATTCGTTAGTTATTGTTGGAATGCTATATTTAATAATAGGTGTCGCTTACAGCAATGTTTCAATCTGTTGGGCGATATGTTCTATCTTTTCTGTTGGTTCGAAACGGGCTATTACCTGTCCCTTCTTGTTAATCAGAAATTTGGTGAAGTTCCATTTGATATCTGCTTTTTCGCGATAGTCTGGGTCTTCTTTGCTCAGCATATCGTCGAGCACATGTGCTATAGGGTGTGACATATCCCAACCGGCAAATCCCTTCTGTTCTTTTAGAAACTGGTAGAGTGGTTCTGCATCGTTTCCGTTGACCTTGATTTTCTTAAAGCGCGGAAATTCTGTTCCATAGGTGAGTTTGCAGAACTCATGAATGGATTCATCGGTACCAGGAGCCTGTTGCCCGAACTGGTTGCAGGGGAAGTCGAGGATTTCAAATCCCTGGCTATGGTATTTCTCGTAGAGTTTTTCCAATTCTTCATACTGTGGTGTAAATCCACATTTGGTAGCGGTATTGACGATGAGTAATACTTCGTTGGCATACTCTTTTAGTGATACTTCTTTTCCTTTTCTGTCTTTTACAGAGAAATCATAAATCGTTTTCATCTTTATTTTATTAATTGTTTAATCTTGTTTGAAAAGTGTTTGGTTTACTAATCGCAAAGTTACGAATGTTCTGCGTGACAACCAAACTATTTAGCGTTTTTTAGTGGAATGGGTGTTATTGTGGAGAAATGCAGAATGCTTTTTGTCTGTTTGCTGATGGTGAAATCATGGGTTAATCATTATGTTCCATTATATGGCACGTTTTCTCGCCATGGCAGAGTTCATGTAAACATAACTCTGCTTATCTGGCTTAACGAAAACGGTGGTATTAGCTTTTTTTTTTTTTTTGTGTCTGATAATAAAATTTGTTTACTTGTGTAATGGAATAAAGTGTGTATGGTACTATTGCTTTATATGAGTATGGCGTTTTATGTCGTCTTAACTTAAATCGGTTGTTGGATCAGTCAATAATGTTTTCGGTATTCGTTAGACCAGTCGAAAATGTTTTTATATTTATAATGACTGAAATGGGGCTTAATAGAGTAGGTGAATGGATATAAAAACGGCAGGAAACCATAATTGGAATCCTGCCAGTATTTAAAAAACGATCGTTTTCGTTAAGCCAGATGAGCAGAACCGAACTCGTTCGAGTTATGCCATGGCGAGAAAATGAAGGATGAAATTTGTTAGAAACAAAAAAGGCGTGACCATCAGCATATGCAACTACTGTGGGCGCGCCTTTAATTCGTTTTTTCTGTGGAAATTATTTCTTTGCAGCCTTACCGTAGCGGCTCATGAACTTATCTACGCGTCCTGCAGTATCCACAAGCTTGCTCTTACCGGTATAGAAGGGGTGAGAGGTGCTCGAGATTTCGATTTTAACCACTGGGTAAGTTTCGCCTTCGAATTCTACTGTGTCGTTAGTCTTTGCGGTAGAACGCGAAAGGAACATATCGCCGTTGGACATGTCCTTGAACACGACGGGGCGATAGTTTTCTGGATGAAGACCTTTTTTCATTTTAATTGTTACTTATTTAATGTTGTAAATACAAATTCTCGCTTTGAGGTTGCAAAGGTACAAACTTTTTGCCAATCAACCAAATTTTATCCATTATTTGTGTTAAAATATACCGAAAGAGAAAAAATCTCTCGCTAATCTCGTTCTTTTTATATAACTTCGCACCATAATTTAAAACTTGCAATCACAATGAGAAAGTCATGGGTGGCCTTGGTGTTCCTGCTGTTGGCAGGAATTAATATTGTTGGTGCACAAAATAAGAAGACGGCAGTACATGCCATTGGTTTTTACAATCTTGAAAATCTTTTCGACACCTGCCATGATGTCGGACATAATGACTATGAGTATCTGCCTTCGAGCAAAACGCCATGGAATACGGAAAAATATCTCAGAAACTGCGCCACATGTCGCAGGCATTGGCTGATATGGGTACAGATGTAGTACCTCTTCATGTAGGAATATTAGCAGAATGACTACCATCTATCTCATCCGTCACGGCGAGACCGTTGATAATGCCCGGCAGATCATGCAAGGGCAGACCCAAGGTAAACTTAATGATCATGGCATCCAACAGGCAGAAACCGTCAGCAAGCGGTTGGCAGAGGAACCCATCGATGCTGTTGTGGCAAGCGATTTACATCGGGCGGTGGAAACTGCTGAAATCATAGCACGGCCGCATCACTTGCCAGTTGTTACTACACCTCTGCTTCGTGAGCGCGACTGGGGAGCTTTTACTGGACGTTTCATACCTGATCTAAAAGGATTGGTATGGCCTGATGATGTGGAAAGTGAGGAAACGATGATGATGCGTGCTGTCGATTTCTTAGAATATATAACAGCCACCTATCCCGATCAACGGGTGGTGGCTGTGGGTCATGGCATTATCAATAAAGCTATCCTTGCTGTCTATGCCCATTGTCCGATGCGCGAAGTGCAACGGGTGATGAATGCTGAAGTGCGTATGTTATCGACGTCCGCCGTAACTGTGGCCTCCGCCCGTGCTGCGGCCTCCGCCGTTATTGCTACTGCTGTTGCCGACAGAGCGGGTGGCGCCGCTGCCGAATGAACGGTTTCCGCTACCAAAAGAATGGTTGCTACTGGTGGTAGGACGGCTGTTGTTGCTACCGCCTAATGTGCTTTTTCTGTCATTCTCACGACTGCGGTATCCTCCCAACGATTGTCCGTTTCTGTTGTTATCGCGATTGCTGTTCCAACCACGGTCGTTGTTTCTATTGTTGTCGCGATTGCTGTTCCAGCCGCGGTCGTTGTCGTTCCTCCTGTCAATATAGCGATGGTGTGAGTTATTCTGTCGCCAGTCGCGGTTTACTGTGGTACGTGTAGAACTATTGCGCATGCTATGGTGATTATTACGGAAGTCACCTCGATCCCAACCATCCTTCATACCGAAGTGGTTGCGATGATGTTTGGGTGCATAGATATGGCGGCGTGGCTGATACCAACTGCGGTTTCCGTTCATTCGCCAAGAGTGCCCGCCTCGATAGGAAGCGTAGAATACTGGACGCCCGAAATAGAAGAAGTCGCGACGTGGATAGCGGGCATAAATGCCGAAGTGCCAATATCCTCCATGCCAGTAGAGTGGACGATAGAAATATGAAGCAGTTCGGTAGGCGGTCAGTTGCCAGTCGAACAGAACGAAAGCCAAGTCGCTATTGCGGCGCTCCCATCCCAGCGCATAAACATCATCGTAACTTGTAACGCCCATCAGATAGTCAAGGTTGATTTCATAGACGGCCTCATACTGGTCTTCTGTGAGATTGAGTTCGTAAGCCATTTTGTCGGTCAGGAACAAAGCCTCGTTACGGGCTTGCTCGTAACTCATAGCGTTGCCTTTAGCTGCGAATGTCAGCAGACTCATCAGGGCTATCATCATCTTCTTCATACCTTTATCTCCTATATTTTAATTGTTATTACTCTTTGGTTTTCACCAGCCCTTTTGCAAGGGTTTTATCTTGTTCTCGATGCAAAGGAAAACATTTTCCCGATGTTTCGCAAAGGTTTTTCCCTAAACCATCGGGGAAAATCCCTACTAAAGATTATACAACCAAACTAATAGATAATGCAAAATTTTCATTTGACCCAAGAAGTGAAGATGCAGTATATACAATGGGGAATATACCTCCATCTGCAATAAGTATCGCAAAATGAGCAACCTACAATAGTTGCTCGTTTTTTTCGTGATTATTTGTGCCAACATATATATCATTGCAAAAAAATATTTCTTGCGAAGCAACTTCTTCAAAAAGATTTCCTCCAAAGATTTACCTGTGGTTTGTTTTGTCGTGACTCAGCATAGTGAAAGCGCGCTCTCACTCTGTCTTCGCTACTCCAAAACATCTTGCCATAGGCAACCCCAAAACATCCGTCTAAATTCCCTCTAAATTGGCATACGCCTTTGTTTTCTCGCCATGGCATAATTAAAGCGAGCTTTATTCTGCTCATGGCTTAACGAAAACAATCCGATGATTGATTTCTGTGTGACATTTCACCACTGCCTAGGAAGCACCAATGCCAAAAAAATCCGCTTTCTATGTTAAAATCCAAATATTTTGACCATTATTTTTAATTTATGCTGATATTTTATATTCTGGTGAGAAAATTTGGCGATTTCGGACCATAGCAGTGACCAAATGTATGATTTGTTA
>NZ_NPJB01000066.1:0-1843 GCF_002251345.1 Prevotella sp. P4-119
TGACAAGCACTGAAGGAAGAGTTCTTTGAAAGATTTACATAAAACAGAGAAGTAGTAGTACAAGAAGCGAGACTTACTTTTATGAGTACAGTCTTGGGTGAATTTACGAACCGTCGATTTTTAGGAATCAAGGTGCTTTATGATCCATGATACTACCGGATATGAGATTCGTTCTGAACAGAGACACGACACTTCTTTAAGAAGTATCAAAGATATTTTTACAATGGAGAGTTTGATCCTGGCTCAGGATGAACGCTAGCTACAGGCTTAACACATGCAAGTCGAGGGGCAGCATTATCGAAGCTTGCTTTGATAGATGGCGACCGGCGCACGGGTGAGTAACGCGTATCCAACCTTCCCCATAGTCAGGAATAGCCCGGCGAAAGTCGAATTAATGCCTGATGTTTTCCACGGACGGCATCTGATGTGGAACAAAGATTCATCGCTATGGGATGGGGATGCGTCTGATTAGCTTGTTGGCGGGGTAACGGCCCACCAAGGCAACGATCAGTAGGGGTTCTGAGAGGAAGGTCCCCCACATTGGAACTGAGACACGGTCCAAACTCCTACGGGAGGCAGCAGTGAGGAATATTGGTCAATGGGCGGAAGCCTGAACCAGCCAAGTAGCGTGAGGGATGACTGCCCTATGGGTTGTAAACCTCTTTTATAAGGGAATAAAATACGGGACGTGTCCTGTTTTGCATGTACCTTATGAATAAGGACCGGCTAATTCCGTGCCAGCAGCCGCGGTAATACGGAAGGTCCGGGCGTTATCCGGATTTATTGGGTTTAAAGGGAGCGCAGGCGGTCTTATAAGCGTGACGTGAAATGCAGCGGCTCAACCGTATGATGTGCGTCGCGAACTGTGAGACTTGAGTGTATTCGATGTCAGCGGAATTTGTGGTGTAGCGGTGAAATGCTTAGATATCACGAAGAACTCCGATTGCGAAGGCAGCTGACAAGGCTACAACTGACGCTAAAGCTCGAAAGTGCGGGTATCGAACAGGATTAGATACCCTGGTAGTCCGCACGGTAAACGATGGATGCCCGGTGTTTGCGATATACAGTGAGCGCCCAAGCGAAAGCGTTAAGCATCCCACCTGGGGAGTACGCCGGCAACGGTGAAACTCAAAGGAATTGACGGGGGCCCGCACAAGCGGAGGAACATGTGGTTTAATTCGATGATACGCGAGGAACCTTACCCGGGCTTGAACTGTAGGCGAACGATCCAGAGATGGTGAGGCCCTTCGGGGCGCCTATGGAGGTGCTGCATGGTTGTCGTCAGCTCGTGCCGTGAGGTGTCGGCTTAAGTGCCATAACGAGCGCAACCCCTCTCTTCAGTTGCCATCAGGTTATGCTGGGCACTCTGGAGACACTGCCACCGTAAGGTGTGAGGAAGGTGGGGATGACGTCAAATCAGCACGGCCCTTACGTCCGGGGCTACACACGTGTTACAATGGGTGGTACAGAGAGTTGGGTGTACGCAAGTGCATTCTAATCAAGAAAGCCATCCTCAGTTCGGACTGGGGTCTGCAACCCGACCCCACGAAGCTGGATTCGCTAGTAATCGCGCATCAGCCATGGCGCGGTGAATACGTTCCCGGGCCTTGTACACACCGCCCGTCAAGCCATGAAAGCTGGGGGCACCTGAAGTCCGTGACCGCAAGGGTCGGCCTAGGGTGAAACCGGTGATTGGGGCTAAGTCGTAACAAGGTAGCCGTACCGGAAGGTGCGGCTGGAACACCTCCTTTCTGGAGACGGATCTTAGATGATTAAGGTAGTTTCAAAAGAATGGGATGAAGCATTGGTTTGTTCAGACACTCCTTCGGCTTCTTGTGCTAAC
>NZ_NPJB01000067.1:0-1195 GCF_002251345.1 Prevotella sp. P4-119
GGGTAAATGAGTATGATTCATATGAAATGCTTACCTTTGCATCATGGAAGACAAAGGTTTGCTAATGTTGGCACGTATGGTGCTGCCCAAGGAAGTGCTTGACCACTTCATCATAACTGATATTGAGTACGTTGACACGAAGGCTTATGACGAGCCTGAGATGCACATTCACCTTGACGAGAAAATACATCCAGACCTTCAGGGTGACAGTCATTTTGAATCGAAGGGTTTTATCTCTCCCGTAGAGGTGACAGACTTTCCCATCCGTGACCACAAGGTGGTACTGGTTCTGCGCCGCCGCAGGTGGCTAGATACCCGCACAGGAAAGAGTTTCATTCTCCCGCTGAAAGTGACAGCCGACGGCACCCGCTACTCTAAGGAGTTTGCGGCTTTTTTAAAACAGACGTATGGGGAAATCCCCAGTGACCTGCCGTACGCTTGAGGATTTCTACTACATTGACGCACATACGTTCAAGAAACAGTATAAGGAGGTTCTGAGTGGCTATCGTAGCTGGAGTGAACTGCCACACGCAGACGAATGGCTTGTGTTTCCGGAAAACATTGGCTCTCATCTGGCTATAGATGAGACAAGCCTGTCCAACGGCGAGCTGTATACTATCGTAACCAACCGTGAGCGTCATGGCGGTGAGGGATGTCTTGTTGCAGTCGTATCCGGCACGAAGTCGGAAGATGTCATCAAAGCCTTGGAGAATATTCCCGAAGAGAAACGCGAGGCAGTGACGGAGATAACACTTGACCTGTCTGACTCCATGCACAAGATTGTACGATCTGCTTTTCCGAAAGCCCAACGTGTCATTGACCGCTTTCACATTCAGAAACTTGCCTGTGATGCCGTACAGGAGATGCGTATCAGACACCGCTGGGATGCCATACAAGAAGCCAATGACGAGATGGAAAACGCCAGGCAGGAAGGGCGGGAATACGTTCCATTCCGCTATGAGAACGGCGATACAAAGAAAGAATTGCTGGCCCGTAGCAGATACCTGCTCTTCAAGTCGGCAGACAAATGGACTGACAGGCAGAAGATGAGAGCCAGAATCCTTTTCGAACTATATCCTGACCTGCAGAAGGCGTATTCGCTCTCTCATTCACTGAGGATGATCTTTGCCAAGAACACCATCAAGGATGCTGCCAGGCTCTCTATGGCCAAATGGTACAACAAGGTCGAAGAGGC
>NZ_NPJB01000068.1:0-318 GCF_002251345.1 Prevotella sp. P4-119
CGTATATAGGACAAGAATCTGTGGCGGACTTGACATTTTTTCTCTCAAACACTGCCCGATTCGGGGAAATGACATTAGGTTTTTTATCCCGACTGGCTTATAATTCGGGGGTTTTATGTAAATTTGCCAAAAGAAAAGAGTTGCTTGCCAAGCAACCGTATGAATATTGGAGAAGTTAAAACTATTGCCAAATCATTACCTCTTCGTGGAGCATGTGGCAAAGGCGTTATGGCCGGTAAAGCGTAACCCACACGTGTTTGTGGGACGGTATATCAACGTGAATAGAAAACCAGACGGGACTATCTATCCTACGTTCAA
>NZ_NPJB01000007.1:0-51024 GCF_002251345.1 Prevotella sp. P4-119
TTTTGTTCAATCTCCCCATTGACAGAATGGTAAGTGTGGAACCGATAGATATACCATTCCGAGAGAACCCGGAATTTGACTCCGAACATTTCTTTGATGATGTCATAGGAGTCAGCAAGAATATTCATGAGAGAGCAGAGTGCGTCAAGTTTTGGGCAAGTGCGGAACAGAGCAGGTATATCAAAACAAAGCCCCTGCACCCCTCTCAGTGCGTAATAAGCGAGAATCCTACCGATGGCAGTTGTATCTTTCGTATTGATGTGGTAATCAATTTCGAGATGTATTCTGTATTTATGTCCTATGGTGCTGGAGTGAAAATCTTATCTCCACGCAGATGTTTGAACTACATGAGCAAAACACTGAAAGCTGCTGCATCTTTATACGACCAACGTATGTAACGTTATTAACTATACGTATAGAAAGAAGAACAATATAGATTATTATTCCTAATTTTGCAACGAGTTGTTAAAAAACGAGCAATATGAATAAGAAGAAGCTAGTTATTCTTTCAGGAGCAGGGATAAGCAAAGAGAGCGGAATTGATACGTTTCGCGATAAGGATGGCATCTGGACGAAGCAAGATGCAATGCAATTGGCAAGTATCGAAGGGTGGAATAACGATCCTCAGGCTGTGCTTGACTTTTACAATGCCCGTCGTCGCCAGTTACTGGAGGTACAGCCAAACAAGGCACATGAACTGTTGGCACAACTTGAAAAGTGGTACGATGTAAGCATCATTACCCAAAATGTAGATGACCTCCACGAACGTGCAGGCTCTTCTCACATCGTACATCTCCATGGAGAACTTTCCAAGGCCTGTTCGTCCATCGATAAGGAGAATGCGGACTGTATTGAGCTCCGTCCCCTAATTAATGATATTCACCTTGGTGACAAAGCCAAAGACGGTAGTCAACTTCGTCCATATATTGTGTGGTTTGGCGAACCAGTTCCCAACATGCCTCTTGCTATGAATACTGCTTTTGAGGCAGACATCTTTGTCGTTATTGGCACATCTCTTTTGGTATCTCCAGCCAATACCCTTACAGCATGTTCTGGTGCAGGCCATAACATTGTTATTGATCCTGGAGAGGTTGAGATACCAGAAGGGTTCCTTCATATCAAGGAAACAGCAACTGTTGGAATGGAAATGCTTTATCAATCGTTGGTGAAGTTATCAGAAAGGACATAGGATGATGCAGCGAGTGTGAGCACTGAAGCCACAAGTGACCGGTCACTATGTCTAAAGAAGGGGAGTCTATGACTCCTCTTCGATTTGTATAAGTTTTGGTATACGTATAAAAGCAAAGACTCTTCAAAAAAGAATGTCTAATTTTGCATCCATAATCATAAAACAAGCGATATATGGCAAAACAAAAGACAATCAATCGAGAGTTTAAGACAGTGTTTTTCGACTACGACGGGACGATGTTTGACACCGCAGGAGCTGACCAGTACGTGGCCAGACAGAAAACTCTGCGCCGTTTTTCTCCTGAGTGGGTACAGGCCAGAAAGGAGTATCTCGAACATATAAAGCAATGTCCCTTGTATGATGGTTGGCAGCAGGTCTTCGATTACATCAAAGCGAACAACATCCAAGCTGCTATTGTGTCAGGCAATAACCGCGAAGTTCTGAACGTAGCGGTTAGCACCTTTGGGTTGCAGGAAATCTTCCCTAAGGACAAAATCAATCGTATCGGCTGCAAAGATGCCACAGGTCGCAGAATAAGAAAACGTGGTGGCAATCCAGCTCTCTTTGATTATGCGCTGAAACAGCTAAATGAAGATCCCAAGAACGTCATCGCGTTTGGCAATGAAATGTGTGATGCACAGGCTGCTGCTAATGCAGGCATCAAGGCATACCACTGTCTTTGGGGTGCTGATGTGAAGGAGAAAGAACAGATGCTCGCAGACTCAGAGCACCAATGTATAACATCTCCGCTCCAAATCATTGACATCCTGCGATCAGAGAAGGTAGAGTATAGCGCGCACACGCGCGTATGCGCATAATAAAATAAGGTGTACTGGTTTTTGCAGTGTATTTATAATTATTAACTCAAAAAATTATGTTTTCTCTCCCTTTTTTATTACCTTTCAACTCGACGCTTATGAAGCGCTCTTTGACTTGTTGCTACAACTCTGAAAACCAGATACGGCTGGTTTTTCAAACTACTATATCTATCTGGCAGAAAGTATTTATGCTGACTGCATGATCTCCCAAACTCTCTCGCTTTCAATATAGAATATTTTGTAAACTATAAAATTCATTATATGACAGACAAAACAAAGTTTGATAATATGTCAATTGTAACCGCTTTGATTCATGTAATCAAGCAATCGCTAAACTCTCACCTTTCTGATGAATTCTGGCAAAACTGCGAAACTCATCTGGCATACCTGCGTACTCAACTCGGTCTGACAAACATTCAGATTGTCTTTGTTTCCATGCTGATTGAGCGTAATTATGTTATGAGTTGGAGTGACTTCGCATTATATCTTGATATTACAAACTTTGAAGCAAGAACCCATGCAAACGAACTGGACGAACTCGTAAAAAAGGGTTGGTTAACTATAAGTGACAACATCATGAGGGATGACAAAGGTTTCGAACTAGTTCCAGAGGCTGAGAAGGCTCTTGTCAATAACCAAGTCTTCGTACCTGAGGCACCCATCGCTTCAGCGGATGAGGATTCTGCTGAGGACGTCGATGACGATGACAACAGCCACAACTATGACTACGATGATAATTACGACAATACTACACAAGAGGGTAACCTCTCTATTCTGAAGAGCTATACAGAGATTCAAGAGAAGCCCCTTTTCTTCAATCCCGCTGAACAGAAACAAGTACGGCATCTTACCAACTTGCTGAGTCCCAAGAAATTCAGTTCTATTCAGCACCGACTTCAAGCGCAGAAAATGCGAAAGGGCTTCGCCTGTCTGTTTTACGGCGGCCCTGGTACGGGTAAGACCGAGACGGTGCTTCAGATAGCCCGTCAGACTGGTCGCGACATCATGCAGGTAGATATTGCGGGCCTGCGTAGCAGATTGGTTGGCGAAAGCTTAAAGAACATTAGGAATGTATTCAATAGTTATCGCGAACTATGCGACATATCTGATGTGACACCCATTCTTTTCTTCAACGAGGCAGATGGTGTCTTCAACAAGCGCACAACGAGAATTCAACAATATTGCGATAAAGAAGAGAACGCCATGCAGAACGTAATTCTGCAAGAGATGGAGGACTTTGACGGCATTCTCATTGGAACCACTAACCTGACGTGCAATTTAGACAAAGCGTTCGAGCGTCGTTTCCTCTATAAAATTGAGTTTAACAAACCGGAGACCGAGGTAAAAGCTAAGATTTGGAGTTCCATGCTGAAGAAGCTCAGCAAAAAAGACGCCTTACACTTGGCTACCCACTTCGACTTCTCAGGTGGTCAGATAGAGAATATTGCCCGCAAGCGCACCGTTGACTACATCCTTTCTGGAAGATATGCCTCCTTGGATGAAATAGAAACCTATTGCCGCTCAGAGGCCTTTGACTGCAAAACAGAACATCACCACATCGCCGGTTTTACGGCGTAGTGGTGACAAATTATAGCCTTGGAATTATATGTCAACAAATTATTCTCTTATTGCATTTATGGCATCATCTTCCCGTTGATCCACACCACAAACCAGGTTTTTGTGTATTTCAAACAATTCGGGGAAGTTAACCTTGTTTAAGCTATATAAGCATCTCAGATGCGGTAACTTTTCGAGAATATCAGAGAAAGACCCAGCTTCTTCGTTCTCATCATAGATTTTTATCCTTTCTTCTGGAAGACGAATCTTTCTGATTTCTAGGGGTTTATTGCCCATCTTGCCAATAAAGATCGTTTGGTTTTCAAAATTGCACCAATAAGCCATATATGGCTCGAGCCTCTCATCGTTTTCAATCACCTCCTTGGCATGGGAGCGGTATGTAGAGATTGTATGTGTATTGTTAGAACACTTATTTACCCATTCGTCACCACCGCTACGATACATCCTGTCATAAACTGCTTTTATAACTTGTTTAGCTTGCTCATTTTTAAAGTATGCAGTAGGAAGTCCTCCCCTGGTTTTTTGACATAATAAGGTAAGTAGATAGAGCATCTTGTCACCTCTGTGTCCAAACTCTAACTCTATTCGGTTGCCGTCGTCTTTCTTCAAGATGATGGAGTAATCACCATCTTTATCCATAAGTCTATCTTTCCTGTTATATTCTATGACAAGAGAAAAATCCGGTTTTAGAAGTTCGCTCTTGACTTCTGCCACCTTAGACAGATTGCTGAAGCCACCTATACCAGGTGTATACTTATATTGCAGATAATTGCAAAGCAATAGTTTCGAGTCTTTTTCACAGGCAAATCCCAACGTATCTTTAATGATTGAAATGAGTTCTTCCTTTTTGTCTTTCGACAACTGACGCATAAAGTCTGCCAAGAAATTCTCTGCAGATGTTTGCACAGCTGAACTGACAATATGGGAGTAATACTTTGACATTTCCAGTATCTTTGATAAATCCCCATCATATACTTCCATCAGGAAATCGTAGAACTCTTCATTGCCATATTGGAAATATCTCCTCAGTGTATTTACAAAGCTTTTGCTCTTTTTGTTATTCAAGGAGCGGGCAAAGTTGTTGACCACGTTAAAAAAAAGATCGCCACTATAGTCCTTCCCTTGAAATAGAATCTCTGACGTGTATCTGTAATCACCTTCTTTTAAAGGCATGACCCTTGCAAATAAATCAGAATGCGTGATGTTATAATACAATAATGGATCCACATCCTCTCCTACTACAGCTTGGCTGTCTTTTAGAGCATCGAAAGGAATCAATTCTATGTTATATCTTCCAATATGATCTCTTTTAATTTGATCAAGATATGGTTTCGTCTTTTCGTTGACAAAGACAAATATCTGATACGGGTTCAGATTCAATGCAAGCTTTTCGTCAGTACATTCAATTGTTGTCATAAACTCTATATTTTGGATACAAAGATACAAATAAATATGTAATATCCCACTATAACTCCTTTATTATTATACAAAATTCTATCAATTTAGTTTTTTTTCGTTCATCTTTCCTTTTATACCTATATTTCACATGACAATATGCTCAAAAAGTCCGACCTTCGCAGCCGGAAATGCGACGATTATTCGAAGATTTAAATTAACTTATATAGATTTTATGACAGAGAATATTAAGGAAATGATTGAGTCGATGACAACAGACGAGATGAAGCAGCGTCTGGCTGAGTATATGGCCGCCGACCAGCAGTTGGCCCCACGCCCTATTGCTGTTGAAATAAGACTCAGCAACATCAAAAATGTCAGGTGTCGTTATGACGTGCTGCTTATTGCTGAGAACGGACAAGAGACAGAGGTGAAGTTCCGTGATCGCTATTCGCGTCTCGTTTACATCTACACCTTACTCCACCCACAAGGCTATCAACGTCGTCTGGCAGCTGCCAACAACTACAAGGCACTGCGACAGCTCTACACTCTGCTCTATTTCAAAGAGGGTGATGCACTGGTGAAGACTATTGAGAGCACAGACTTCGACCACTTCTTCAGTCATTACATTGCCCAATCGCGCAACGCCATCCGTCAGGCTACGCCTCATGCCTCTGATTTTGCCATTGACCGTCCGCAGTCTCACGACGGTAAGGTGCTTATCCCATTCGTAGCACAGGGTGGTACGGTCATCCTTGACAATTCACTTCGTAACCAAATGTCTCACCTTTAAATATTGTCACATCATGTATCAGAACGGCAGAAACATCACATTCACCGACCGTAGCAACAGTAGCGTCGACATGTTCCTCAAGGACATCAAGAAGTCGCAGCCTCTCACCAACAAGCAGGAATACGACCTTTGGCTTCTCATGCGTCAGGGCAACAAACATGCTCGTGACAAGTTCATCCATGCCAATCTGCGCTATGTGGTGACCGTTGCCAAGAAGTACCTTGCCTCTGGCACAGCCTTCGAAGACCTCATCATGGCAGGCTCTTTGGGTATTACAAAAGCTGCTGACATGTTTGATGCAAGTCTGGGCTTTCGCTTCATCTCCTTTGCCACATGGTACATTGAGAGTGAGGTTCAAAAGACTGCATACGACCACCTCAAACACAAGTGTGCTACCGTGTCTTTGGACGAACCGATATATGCTGATGAGGATGACTCAGATACCATGATGAGCTATCTGCCCTCCTCTACGGATGTCTCACCGGATTGGCAAGTCCGCTATGACGATACACTCAACGCACTGAAAAGTGGGCTCGACAAGCAATATTGGCAGGGCACAGGTGAGATGTTGGACGATTACCTTTCCATGATGGAGAAGGGACTTACCACCTCTGACTTCGCTCGTAAATACCGTTTGAACGACCAACAAATGCGTCGTTTCCTTGATATGGTGCGTGCTGAGAGCCGCCATTATCTAAAGGCTGCAGCATAAGGCTGCGCTCAGTCGGTATACGTATAAATGGAAAGAAGAACTGAAATAATATTTCTACCTTTGCACCACGAAATCAAAAATAGTATAATATGAATATTAGAAAGAAACCAGTACGCAGACTTAAGTCAGGAATCGGAGGTCATGGAGATCTCCCAGGTGAGATTATGGACGAGTTCAAGGAACCTGACACTTGGACCATCATCACTGCTCTTGACAGAATTCTCGACATGGCTCAGGATTCTCAATTGTCTGACGAGTTTTGGGAGTCAGTCAAGAATCCCTTGGCTTTCCTCAATAAAGAACTGGGGTTGACCAACGTCCAGATTGTTGCACTTGCCATGCTCATCGAGTCAGGCGAACCGATGTCTTGGAAAGGCATGGGCAACTATCTTGGCTGCTCGCGCTTGTCTGTCATGGTATATTCTGAAGAGATTGAGGGACTTATTGCCAAGCGCTGGGCTATTCGCAAGGGTGTCCATGAGATAGGTGGCTTCTTCGAGGGAATTGCTTTGGCACGCGGTGTCGTCACGGCTCTCCGTCATAACAAGCT
The DNA here is from genome assembly GCF_002251345.1 of Prevotella sp. P4-119. NCBI lineage: Bacteria > Pseudomonadati > Bacteroidota > Bacteroidia > Bacteroidales > Prevotellaceae > Prevotella > Prevotella sp. P4-119. The sequence goes on from NZ_NPJB01000007.1 coordinate 7,036, forward strand.
CTTCGTCCCAGAGAAAATTGATGGTCTCAACGAGCAGCAGTTTGTGGATAAGCTGGAGAGTCATGTTGATAAGAACATGAACGACCGCAATGCCGTTTTTAATGATGACGAGGAATGGATGCTGCAGCTTGCTAAAGCCAACCCACATCTTCCACTCTGTCATGAGGTTCTGAGGTTTGATGATATTCATGTTCAGTCACTCCTGCTGTTGATTGTTGTCGATTATGCGCAGTGGGAAGGTTCAGACGGAGAAGGCCTTACCTTCCAGACCATCGATGGCCTTTATCCTGAGGAGTATGACTGTGATTTCATGCGTGAGGGGCTTAGAAACGGGACTCATCCCCTCATTCAATGCGGTTATATTGAGCATAAGTGTAATGAGGGTCAGGCCGATACAGAGCAGTATATGCTCACTCGTAAGGCCAAGGTTGAACTTCTTTCAGCATATACCCCCAGTCACTCAAAGTGCAGAAGGATGAGACCCGATGACCGCTTTCTGAAGGGACACACGTCCATCAAGGAGAAATCGCTGTTCTTCAATACCTCTGAGCAAGAGCAGATAGACCGTCTTACCAATCTGCTTAGCACCGAGACCCTGCCATCTATCCAGCAGCGACTCGAAGAACAGGGTATGCGCAAGGGCTTTGCTTGCTTGTTCTATGGTGCTCCTGGTACAGGCAAGACCGAGACTGTCCTTCAGATAGCCCGTCAGACGGGACGTGACCTTATGCAGGTGGACATCGCCGGACTGCGCGATAAGTGGGTTGGTGAGAGCGAGAAGAACATCAAGGAGGTGTTTGCCCGCTATCGCAGGCTGTGTCAGAACAGCGAGGTGATGCCCATTCTGTTCTTCAACGAGGCCGATGCCATCATCAACAAGCGTACTGAGAACGTAGAGCACTCTGTTGATAAGATGGACAACGCCATGCAGAACATTATCCTGCAGGAGATTGAAGACCTCGACGGCATCCTCATTGCCACCACCAACCTGACGAGTAATCTCGACAAGGCCTTTGAGCGTCGTTTCCTCTACAAGGTGGAGTTCCACAAGCCTGATACGGACGTGAAGACCAAGATTTGGCGCTCCATGCTGAAGGATATCAGTGCTGATGATGCCCGTCAGCTGGCCTCTCACTTCGACTTCTCTGGAGGTCAGATTGAGAACATCGCCCGTAAGCGCACAGTTGACTACATCCTCTCAGGGAAATTCGCCTCTCTCGACGAGATAGAGGGCTACTGTCGCGCAGAGTTCCTGGGTGGCAAGGAGCGAAAGTGTATAGGTTTTATTTCATAAGAGTATTATCATGAAGAGACTTATCAGTACCAAGGGACTCCATGACGGGCATTTCAATGCCCCATGGATTAGTACGGCAATCCATGAAAGGGTTGACAATAAACTCACACATTGTTACAAACAAGACTACGGAGAAGACATAGTGATTGCTCCTACTCTCTCATACGAGCTATCAGAAGGAGTTGTTATGACTCTTGAATTGGCATATACTATAGACAATCCAACTCCCCAACGACTGGAGAATTTCCGAGAGGCATGTGAGAACTTCTATGAACTTTACGGATTCATGGTTGAGAACGAGAATGGTACTTCCCGCGTCCTTTTCCGTGCCATTGACATCTTCGATATGGCTTCATTTATCCATGCTCTCGACTATCAGAGTGTCAGTCTGGAAGGCGTTATCTGTGCTGTTGATGATGGTCTGACTGAGAAGGATGCCATCTACTCGCCCTCTGGCTCATATCTCATACAGATTCCTAATATTCCTCACTATCGTATCAAGGAAGGTACCCTCTATATTTCACCGATGGCAGCCAGGCATTGTACTGAACTCCAAAAATTGGACATCCCTTTTGAGATGCTTTTTGACAACGGATCGCTCCGTGAATACCCACAAGGGCTGAAGGTCAAAATATGGGATACACATTATGACGGAACACCTATTGAAGAAGAGGATGACTTTAACGATGATATGCCCATATTCGATGATCATGAAGTTGGTTATTCAAAAGATGGTAAGATTCTGACAGGATGTCGTTATACCTTCAATGATATCCGTTATGAGGTACCTGATGGAGTTGAAGAAATTGAAGACTTCGCTTTTTTAGCTTGTCGTCATAACGTGGAACTCTCTATACCTCGCTCTGTTAAGAAGATTGGTGACTACATTTTTGGAAATAGTGGAGTAATTAATTTCAGAGATGAATAAGATCACAAAAGAAGATATCAGAGTCCGTTATAAGGAGTATAACCGGCTTTACTTTGGCAATCAGCTGAAGCATTGTAAGTTTTCAGTCCAGAAGATGTCGTGGTGCGAAGGGATGTACACCTATAAGAAGGAGAAAGACGGCATCATCGAAGGACGAATCTGGCTTACCAACGATATTGACTGGACGGAAGCGACACTCCGTGAGACCATTATCCATGAGATGATCCACCACTATGTCAGGACTATCGACCGCCAGTGGGGAGGCCTTTTCGGACATGGCCGTCTTTTCCGGCGACAATGCAAACGACTAAAGAGGGACTATGGGCTGACTATCACTATTCACTCCAAACTACCAAGAATATACAATAAACGTAAAATAATATGAGATTGACGAAACATCTTTTTTCTCTTTTTGCTTTGATATTGGTATCCTGTGAATGCCCATATCAGGACGAGTTGGACCGTGCTCAACAGCGTAAAACTACAGGCGATATGTTCTATGCTGATGTGCTATTGGGGACCTGGCAGTGTTATTATTCCATGATTATTGGTGGGGTGGAGTTTAAACAGATTAAGTTCATGTCTGGAGGCAAGGCCGACATCACGATGGCCAAGCAACATGACACCGAATGGTACACAGAGACCTACAACTATGCCTACTATGGCAATACCCTCCGATTCTCCAGAAGTGGGAGTAATATCTCCTTAACTATCGATGGGTATTTGTTCCCTGAACTATATCTAAGAGATTCTTTCGGTCGCTATACAATGGCTAAACGTAGAGCCGATGGTTGCTAAACATATATGACAATTACAAAAGAGCTACTGAAACAGAAGTTTGAAGAGTACAACAAACTGTACTTCAACAACGAACTGCCTATGTGTACTTTCTCCTATAATTATATGAAAGATGCCTTTGGAAGATACGCCACCCACACCAAAAGCAATGGACAGAAGGTTGGGCACATCAGGATATCGAAAAGCATCGATCTGGATGAGGATATGCTAAGTGAGCTGTTGGTTCACGAGATGATTCATCATTATGTCCATACAATAGATGGTGTGAGCTTCAATGGCTTTTTCTGTCACGGACGCCACTTTGTCCGCCAAGTCAAGCGCATAAAAAAGGAACACGGCTTGGAAATTCTGATATGTTACCCTGATTGGCGTTTCAGAAATGAAAAGTTCGAAACCAGTTTCTTTCTCAGAGTCATCGGCTTTTTAAGAAATGAACTCCATCTATTCTGAAACTTTATACCTATAAAATGAGACTCTAGACCAATATTTATTCATACCTTTGTACAGAAAATTATGCTATAGAAATATGAAGGAGATAAATGATATAGTAAAAGAGTATGGTGAAGAGTTTTTTACCAACGACTTTTTGCTGAGCGGTGATGAAACGTGGGATCTTGAAGCACTCGCGTGGTTTGACGAAAAGTATCCTGAGCTTTCTGACGAGCAACGTTCAGAATTTTCTGTTCAGCTCGACATTCTATTCAAAGAGTGCTGTACCCAGGCCTTGGAACAGTACAGAGCCGAGCAGGAAAAAATCAAGAATGCTCCATCCCCTATTGTCTTTGAGGGTCTCACACTTCACGAACTGCTGGAAAAGACTATTCAGAAATTCAAGGAACACGATTTTACAGAGGCAAAAAGGCTCCTCATAACCTACCAAGAAATAAAAGAAAAGAAACAATAAACATTAAAACGATATGAGAAAAGTATTATTCTTGCTGGTCGCTCTTATGATGAGCGCAGCTGTCAAATCCCAAGAGATTGAGAAGGTCGACAAGTTCACGTCAGGTTACATTAACGGAACCTACATGAACAAGTATAAAACTATTGATGGTGTCCTCTATGCCGTCGGCTACGAAGGCACCAAGGACTGGATCCTGGTACGCTATCCTGCTGGTAGTAGAAACACCACCTACAATGTTCACCCGAACTGTCGTCGTATAGCCCGCGGAGCCTTTGAGGGTGCTGCCTATCTCCGTGAGATTTATCTCCCAGAGACAGTTAGCTTCATAGGTGAAGATGCCTTTGCCGGTTGTACCTCCCTCCAAGGTATTTACTTTGGGGAGAGCTCCCCGTCTGCTGTCAGGGGGATTGAAGGAAGTAGTAATGATACGTCAGAGGAAGTGGCCAGATACAACCTTTCCGGCCGTCCTTGTTCTCCAAGCGATAAAGGCGTTCAGATCATAGTTTACTCCGATTTTACAACCAGAACCGTCATTTCTGATTAATAAATGTTATAGAAATCGCATTATTTACACTTTTATTTGTATCTTTGTCTCAAATTTAAAACTTAGGATACGATCTTTACTGAATAAGGGCCCTATGGATACAGAACTTAAAATAAACGGATCAAATCAAGTATATGGTGTTGTTGACACAGAGGTGACTGAAATTGTCATCCCTGATGGTGTGCGTGTCATCAAACCTAATTCATTCAAAGGGTGCAAGAATCTTAAGACAGTTAAGATACCTGATTGTGTAGATACCATAGGGTCAAATGCTTTTGAAGGATGTTCGTCACTGAAGGAAATAGTTTTACCACAAAACCTTGGTGAAATAGGAGCTAATGTCTTTACTGGGTGTACTTCTCTTCGCAAAGTTTATATTAAAGATTACGTTGATAAAATCGCTTTGACTGCTTTTATTGATTGTAAGCGGATTGAGGAGTTTGTAGTATCAGAAGACAATTATAAGTTCTGTTCCGTAGACGGCAGTATATACAATCGTAACAAAAATATACTATATAGAGTACCTGCAAAGACAAAACAAAAAAATTTTGTGATTAACAAGAAGGTTAAGAAGGTAGAGGCGACTGCTTTCCTTGGTTGTACAACAATTGAAACTATTAACTTTCCTGAAAAAGAAACAGTTTTGCGTAGGAGTGTATTTGAAGGATGTAAATCTTTAAGGGAAATATACTTACCTGATACTATTTGTCAGGTTGAGGATTCTGTCTTTTCTGGTTGTAGTTCACTTAAGGAGATAAAAATACCAGATAATGTAACTTATCTGCCTTACTATTGTTTTAAGGATTGTACTTCTCTAGAAAAGATAGAATTCCCAAGCAAGTTCTGGGGCATTCAAGATACTGCATTCCAAGGCTGTATCTCTTTGAAAAACGTCTCTTTACCTGCCAGCACTTGCGTCATAAACAATTCAGCTTTTGCAGGCTGTAAATCCTTGGAAAGAGTTGATATCAGTCCAGACAATTCAAAATTTGCTTCTGTTGACGCAATTGTTTATAGCAAAGATCTGTCTAAAATTGTGCTCTATCCTTCAGCACATCCTCAGGATTGTTATACAATTCCAAATTCAGTTAATCATTTACGTAGTGGTTTATTTTATAACTGCATAAATCTTCGTGATATCCATATCCATGATTATGTGTCTCTGGAGTCAAAGACTTTCCATAATTGTTCATCCTTATGTACAATTCATATGGGTGTTTATAGGCTTGCCAATGCTCCAATAGATAAGGATGCTTTCTATGGCGTAGATAAGAAGAGTTGTGTGCTCTATGTCCCCCAAGGACTTGCTGACGATTATCGTAGACATCCTGCCTTCTCTTCGTTTGAAAACATTCAAGAAGAAGCACTTCAAGAGAATAATATGGCGGAATTAGATATGGTTGAGCTCGGTTCTGATGGGAAGACTCTTATTTCTGTGAAAGAACAATTTAAGCCATACATCACCCATTTTGACATACCCAGTGGAGTTACGACTATAGGCAAACATGCATTTGAGGATTGTTATTCGCTTGAACACATTTTATTCCCAGAGACACTTGAAACCATACAAGTCGGGGCATTTAGAAGATGTCGCAGTCTAAAAGATTTGTCTCTCCCCAGTAGTCTTCGTGAGATACAAAATTTTGCATTTGCTGAGTGTAGCTCGGTAACCAGTAAGTTCTTGCCAGAGGGTGTCAGAAGGCTTGGATATGGAATTATTGAAAAAGTGTCTGTTTCAGAGATATTCATACCATCAAGCGTGAAGAGGATTGACCCAAACGCTTTTAGGGGCTGTGGCCAGTTGTCGGAGATAATAGTTGACCAAGCAAATCCTTATTTCGCATCTTTGGAAGGATCGTTGTATAACAAGGATATGACAGAACTTATCTGTGTCCCATACAATACTAACATCAAAGACTTCAAGATTCCTGATAGTGTTTTATCTGTCTCTAAAGATGCTTTCCACAAATGTGCTGGCATCAAGAGCATAAGTTTAAACAATGCTATAGAATCTTTCCCCGTTGATATTTTTAGTGGTGATCTGGTTAATTTGGACAGTATCACTGTTGGTGGGGAGTCCAAGTTGTATCAGGTAAAGGATGGAGTTCTTTTTAGCAAGGATGGTCTGGAACTAGTAAAGATGTTCCGCAAAGCCCAAGTACAAGATTATATAATTCCGGATGGTGTTAAAAAGATTCACGATCACGCCTTCAAGGGATGTGGAAAGCTACAGACGATTACGATACCCCAAAGTGTCTCAGAAATAGGTCATAGTATCTTTGATGGCTGTAAAGGAATAACAACTTTAAAGTTACTTTGCGCCCTTTCCGACCTCTATTGGTATACTTTCACTGAATTGGATAAGAAGAAATGTAAGGTATATGTTCCTGAGATGTCGTTCAGATATGGATTCAGAGGATCAGCCATCGAAAACTTTGATGTGTATTCTCTTAAAGAGCTGGAAGCGGGTGATGATCCCGATTCAGAAGTGATAGTGGAAGTAAGTGTTGATGAGAAGGGTTATGCCTTGAAACTCGGAAAGAAAACAAAAATCACGGGTGACTTCCATCTTGAAGATATTGAAACCATCTCCTCCCGCATATATGACTATTTAGACGTTTCAGAGGCTACTTTCGGCTCCCAGATGGAAGAATGGTCTCAGTTCTTGGGAATGAGCCACTCTGGGCCGGTTTATGGAAATAGTGGTATACGAGAGGTTGACATCCTATTGAGATTTATCTCTAGTGTCAAAGTGGCCACACTTGTACTCCCTGATGACGTTCAGCGCCGTCATATCAATGCTGCAAAGAACAACAAGTATATTAGGCAATTGATAGTTCGTGACTCATGTAAGTTGTTCTCCTATGTTGATGGCAAATTGATGAATAAGAAGAAAACCCTGACTGTTTTTGAGTCCAAGAGACGAGAATAATAGTCGCCCAGCTCAAAGAATTGATGAAAGGTTAGTGTATAATTAGATTTCATATCAAATGAATGAGATGATCTCCTATCTAAAAGACTATCGTGAAGAAGTTCCCGCTTGGCTTAGTGATTACCTCCAAGGGAAGCAATTCTCGTTTAAGGACATTATGTCTTCGAGGGTAGGGTATTATCCTGGAAGTGGATACGATGGGACATTAATTAAAGTGGGTAACATGTCTCATTCAGTACATTCTTTCCTCTATGTGGACTATTTGGTTAAGAGAAAGGAGCTGGAGGACCATATTGCACAGAAAAATAGTATTCGCGGATATCACCCTATAGGAGAGGTGGAGTTGCAGGAACGTGATATAATGTCTAATGGTCAGTATCCCTTCAACATTACAAAGGAGCCATTGCATGGCAAACCTAACACTTTTGTTGATCCAGACGAGAAGCCCTACTGTTTCTCTCTCATCATGGAACGAGATACGGATAGAGATGACTCATGGGGTGCAGAGCATTTTGTTGTTACATTCCTTTATGCCGATGGTATAGCAACGTATTACCAGCTATTTGTGAAAGAATACTCAAAGGCTCCGTGGATCTTCCTTCTCCAGGATCATGGGTTTGGCTGTAACTATGACTGTTTTGGCAGAGGTGGCCTCTTAGATTGTATCATCCGGGAGAACCATTGCTATCCCCAATATGTTATATGCGCCAGCAACACCCGCATTTGGAACGGATATAAACAAATAAAGGATGTTTCACCTGTGTATGGAGGTATGCACCAACACAGGCGTGACTTATTTGTCTTTTGTCCGGCTATCGTAGCAAGGTCGTTGGAAGGGCGTAGCAAGGAACAAGGGTAGAGAGTATTAAAGAGCAGAAAAATTGAAATTAGTAACAATTATAGCAGCTATTTCTTAAACTATGAAGTCAAGTAAAGAATACTACAGTGAGATTTACTATTCCGGAGTGGATCGTTACTTCGAATGTAAAGTGAGGGCTCAGGAATATTACATTAAGAAGAATAATGAGAAGTCTTCAAAAGGTGCAGAACGGGATAGTTATCAATTCAGTTATATCTGCTATGACGGCGAAAAGGGCCAGATCCAAGGTCCGACAGCTTTTAAAGTCCGGCTGCCAGAAACAGATTATGTTCGCCTCCTTACTCTTCAATTGTATGATAAGGAAGGCTTGACGTATAACCGTATTCTATTCATCGCACCAGACATCATCCAGGCTATTGATAAGCAAGTTGAGTCAAGCTTTGGAAAACAGGACGGCACTGTGAATTGCCTTCCGTATGTAGTTTCTTTCGATGAGATCATTGAAGACGCAAAGAAAGTAGAAGAAACGATGTCGACAGACAGAGACTCTTCGTCGAAGGAATTAAAATCTTATGAGTTTAAGGTTTGGATTGATGGTAATTATTACTATGAAGATGAGGAAATTGAAGCAGAGATTATGCTCTCAGACGATGAGGTCGAGACAATTAAGAGACTTGTCAGAGAGTACGACTCTGATTTGTCCTGTGGGTTAATGCCCATTCTCAAAGAAGGAGACGCCCATCTGTACAATAAGTTCTTTAGCGAGATATACCCACCTGTTTTCTACGAACTTTTCCAAAGGGACGAGATGTTTGAACCCATACCAGGTGATGAAGGGAAAAAATGGGAGGAAGAAGATGTTATATATCTGATGGAGACCTATGGCGATGGCTACTGTTTTGATGATGCTTACATTTGTTATATTCCCGAAGATATGATGCCGCCGAAGATGACGTTGACAAAAGGAATGTCAAAAGATGAGATGCTCAAATACATCAGGAAATGGAGTAGCATGCGAAACGACATCTATGATAATATAACCTGTTATCATGATATTCCCGTTTCCAATCAAGACCATTATAATGAAGTTATCGAGAACAGACTTCTTTCTATTCTCACAAAGTCAATCGAGGAAAATGATGAGTCATCTTTAGCTTCTGAAGATTTTGAACCTTTCGAGGATATTGTCCCGACAATGATAGCAAACGAGATATATGAGGAATGTCAGAATAATAATCAGCAAAAGAAGAACCCAACAGGCAATCCTAAGAAACAATACACTATCAAGGGTAAGATAATTGGAACTTGGAATGAACATTATGTCGATATAGATGTAGAACTCACTGACAATGAACTTGAACAGATAAAAGCACAAATCAAGAAACATCCTGAATGTGATGACCTTAGACAGATCATTGAAGATGATTATCTGTATGCCACTATTCAGGAAAAACTTATAAAGGCAGCTCATGAGTATTATGTACAGGAAGGCATTAATGATGGTATGACTCGTGAAGAAGCTGAGAATGTAGAACTTATAGGTAATGAATACTCTTGTCCTATACCTGAGGAGTGGAAGGCATAGTGCGGTAATAATGCCACAAATTATGGCCCATCTTTCACCTTTTTTACTTATTTCTTTCCGCTTTATCGATTTTTTACTATCTTTGCCATCAATAAACTTATAAAACAGAATGATAAATGGCTAAATACACCTACAAACAGGAGAATAACAAATACGTCGTTTATAAAGATGGAAAGCCTTTAACGAACCCACATGGTATCGTTATAACGACAGACAACGAAGAACTTGCGAAGAAGATGGAGGAAGCCCTGAAGAAACGCAAGGGCTATACCTCACCGAAGTCAATCTTGACCTACCACTACACCTACAGTAACTTGAAGGAAAAATATGACCAAGAGTTTATTGTCAACGATTTCTCAAACAGTGCTAATTACGATGCGCTGATGGGTGACAATTATTTGATGTTCCGCCAACCCAGTCCTGTTAGACAGGCAATAGCAGTATATTTTGAAAAAGAATTGCCTGAGTGTTTCAAGATGTACAATCTTTACCAGCTAACTGCTGTATTGGTAGTTCTTACGGCATACGAAAGTTGGATGCTTTCCCATTACATCATCACTGACATCTGTGAAAAGTTATTCGATGAAGAGGTGGATGCTGATTATGAAACTCTTAAACAAGAGTTTCTGGATGACCTTGAAGAGTTTGAGTGTGACGAATTAGGAGGCGATCCTGATGACAACGCCTATGTCAAGCACCTGAAAGAAATCGGTGACATGATAGACACATTTGTGTACTATTTTACTCTTGGCGTATGAAACAATAATACTAAGGAATAATATAGCTGTTGGCGCCAAATAAATCTCGAAGATTGTGCCAACGGCTATAATACCAATTCATTTTTTCAGTAATTCCCATATATCATTCATGGTAAGACTGCCATGCTCTTTCCCGATCAGGTCCAAAACAAAGCCGGGCCATTGCTGGAACAATTCGCCAGTTCTTTGAAATTTTGCTTCTTCAACTTTCTTCTTGAAGCCATCACGGATCTCATTTGAAACCAGCAAAGTGTTTCCAAATCCCAAATATTCAGAACTCCAATTGGGATTTGTAGACTCACTGCCCATTAAGCCATGCACAAGATCCACAAACACAGGAATGACATCCTTAATATGGTCTCGGCCAAGACAATCATCGCCCATGAAATAGTTGGCATGATATATCTGCCCACCTCTATCAATAATATAGATACCACCCATTTCTCCCATTGCCCCTTCATAGGCAAAAGAGAAAGCAACGATATCAAGAGAAAAATAATCTTGATAATTTGATTCTGAGATTTCAATGATATTCATAATTCATTGTTATATTTGAAATAAAATTGGGACAAAGATACGAAAATAATTCTATCTTCTTTGTCGTTTGACGGAAAAGTTGTATCTTTGCAGCAGATTTTTGCATCAAGAGTGGCGAAATGCCCACCAACCGGCCTCTGATATATCGTTGGCAGCGGTGGTAAAAAGATGCGAGTGAGATTTTTTACCCACTAAAGATTAACGATATGGAAATCAAGAAAATTGAAAAGTGTGATTACGTGATGTTCCCGCGATTGCAGGAGCAAGGTGTTGAATTTAAGCATGTGGAGCGCGACACTTTCAAGGCTGAACAGCGGCATGTAAAAGGTCATGGTGACTTTTGGTTACTGCATCAGCAGGCCAAACCACATGTTGTGGTACACATTCAACTGGCCAAGGACGAGAGTGACTTTGATCGTATCCTCGGTTGGTTTATCGGACATCAGAAACTGCATGAGTTTGTTCGCGATGACTAATCGTTTATCAGTGCATTTGCTGGTTGTAAATGCGAAGAACTGCCCATGAGATATCCAGACAACATCAAGTGTATTGTGTGCGCCCTGAACGACTCAGCCCGATGGTGGCATGAATATGGTAAAGAGGTAAAAAAAGAGAATATGTAGATTAGAAAAAGGCGTGGTTGTGAGGTCATTTTTTGCCTAATTCGCAAAAAAATAGTTGAATTTCATTAAAAATTTGCTCTATTACATAATAATCTGAATCTTTTTCGCTATCTTTGTGCCATATTTACTCTAACAACAAACAATGATGGATAAAGACATGAATCGTCTCAAAGTTGTTCTCGCGGAAAAGAAGCGAACCAACAGATGGTTGGCAGAACAACTCGGAAAAGACCAAGCGACTATATCAAAGTGGTGTACAAATACAAGTCAGCCAGGTCTTGAAACATTATATCAAATAGCCAAACTCTTAGGGATTGAAGTACAAGAATTGTTACAGCCTGTTGAGAAAGTGTTAGGCAAAGCATCATTAAAAACTCATAATGAAAAAGTTGAGATATAAATGAAAACAAATAAAAGTCCATATTCAGCATCAATGACAGGCTGTGGCTTAGTCTTCAACGAATTCAATGCCGTTCTTCCACTACTGATGGAACCTAATGGCAAAGATTTGCTGAAGAACGAGGTTCGCGAGAACCGTTATTTGATGATGAACTCAGAAAACACAAGAAAACGTTGTGCCTCTGAATTGCAGAAGCGTTATGATGCTGTGCCTGTATCATTCTGGGAGTATTATACGAACCTCTCAGAAGAAGACAAACGCATAGCACTACTTTATTCGCTTCTAAAGGCATATTTGGTTCTTAAAGAACTCCATCAAAATGTTGTTCAGCGGCAATGGTTGTCAATTGAGAGGACACTAACAAGCGACAATCTCATGATGGAACTTTATAACATATCCTCTCGCGATGAGTTTGTTGATTCGTGGTCGGACAAGACTAAAGAGAAAATCGTCTCTTGGTATCAAACCGTTTTAATACAGGTTGGGATATTGTCTCGCCAAGATCACAAATTGACTTCGATAAGATTAATAGATGACAGTTGGTTCAAGGAGAACGGCGAAAGCTGGTTCCTCGAGGCCTGCTTATTATAAACAGAAGTGCTTATGACCATTCAACAGCTATATGCCAAACTCTGCACGCCAGAGTTTCAAGACACCGCCAACGGCAGTCTTAACTACAATGTTTATATATATCAGTATCCCGCAGAAAAGGAATATGCCATGCGTGAGAACATTGTTGACTTCTGCGACAAGTTAGCACGCCCCGCCATTTATGTGGATGTTCTCGCTCTCAACCTTTTCACAGAGTTTTGTGAATACCTAAAGCAGACCCCATTGGGAGATACAACAGCCTTGCAAGACATTTTGGAAGGGGAAAGTGAATTCCCTGATCAAATTGCAGAAGAGCTGTCGGACATATGTCGCTCGAAAGAATTCTATGAGTTCATTAACAAACGAATAGAAAAGCATCTTGAAGAGCAACATACAGGAAGTGCCACTCCTTACATCTTTGTATACGGTGTTGGTAGCATGTTCCCATATTTGCGTGCCAACGTTTTTCTGACCTGCATGGAGCAATTTAATCAAGTCAGCCGTTACAAGATAATTATTTTTTATCCAGGAGTGAGTAAGGACAATTCTTACCGCTTATTTGGTCGGCTTGATGATATGCATGCCTACCGTGCCACATTACTTAATTTCGAAGAATAACAAATCAAAGCACCAGTAATATGAAATATAAAGACCTATTTTTCAATGACATTGATCGCGATGTAAATCCTGCCGTATCAATCACTGACGACAATGCTAAAACCATTGAGACGGAGATTAATGAATACGTCTTTACCGACGACATCATCAACAATCTTTATGATCTTCTTGTAACTGTTAAAGACCTGAAGAAGCTCAATACTCACGGAGATTGGGTCAATATTCATGCACATGTTGGAGCTTGGATAGATGGTTACTACGGATCAGGTAAGTCCCATTTCCTGAAATATCTCAGCTATTGTCTTCATCCTGCACATAGTGCTGATGCTTTTGCTCGCTATATTGCAGCCGTAGAAGCCATTGATCCTTTGGACGGCAGTCATGATATAAAGCCATCGGCAGACAATTTGCGTGACATTCAGAAGTGGGTATCAACTGCCATTGTAAAAACCTGCAATATCAATCTTCTGACATATAAAGATGACAATGATAAAGGACAACAGCATACCTTCCTGAAAATATTCTGGAGTCTGTTCAATCAGATGCGTGGCTACAATTACACCCAATTCGAATTGGCACAGCATTTGGAGAAAGCCCTCGATGAAGAGGGAGTCCTTGGTCAGTGGCACCATCGTATGGAAGAGATGAACTATGCTTGGAATACAGCTGCAGGCGCGTCAGCCCTGGCTACCCGGCGTCTGAACATTGCCATTGAGGAAGCCAAGAAACTTGCTCCGGATCTTGACTACGAAGCCATCCGTGCCAGTATTCTTGCCAAAAAAGATGTGGTTAGCAATGACACATTTGCAGATGAGTTGCGCGAATATCTGAATAAACAGCCCGACAATGGCAATAATACCCGTATCATATTCCTTGCTGATGAGGTCAGTATGTTTATTGATGGCAACCACTCCATTCTAGGTCAGCTTCAAGAAATGATTACCCGCACGTCTGAGGTCTGCGACAACCGTGTCTGGATATTCTGTACAGCTCAGCAAAATCTAGAACAGGTTATTACCGACTGCCACGTTCAGAAAACCACAGAAGAGTATGGCAAGATTATGGGGCGCTTTGAAGTACGTCAGTCTCTGGAGTCAACTAGTGCCAAATACATTACTCAGCAGCGCATTCTTGATAAGAAGCCCGAAGTGGTTGGTAGCCTGGAAAGAATCTATAATGACAAGAGAACGGCACTTGAAGCCCAATATAATCTGCCCGTTAAATACGAGGGATTCAAAGATAAGGAAACATTTGTGGGTTATTATCCATTTGTTCCTTTCCAGCTTGACTTGATACTGAAGGTTTTCGAAGCCTTCCAATATCATGGATACGTGATGAAAGAGGTTAAGGACAACTCACGTTCCATTATCCGCGTTACTCATGCTACAGCCAAGAAGAATCAGAACGAGGAGGTCGGAAAGTTTATGTCGTTTGACCAGTTCTACAACACCATGTTCAAGAACTCGCTCCAAAATTTGGGAACCAAGGCAGTTGACAGTGCCCTGAAAGTAGTGAGGACTCACACCGATGCTGCTTTTGGTGAACGAGTAGTGTATGTCTTGTTCATGGTTTGCAATCTGCTTGAAAACGACAGAAAAGATTTCCCAGCTTCACTCGATAATATCACCATCTTGTTGATGGACAACATTGATGAAAACAAACTGCAACTGAAGAACCGCATACAGGCAGTAACTGATTTCCTCATTGATCGCCATGTCATTCGACTTGAAAAGAATCAGGAAGGCATTGACTGCTTTACATTCTTTACGGAAGCAGAACGTGAGGTGGCCAAGAATATCGAGTCTCAGCTGATAGACCTCAACTATAAGGGAGAACAGTTACTGAAATTCTTTACTGAAGACATTGTAGGCTCGTTAAAGAATAAGGAAAGATATCTGGGTCGTGACTTTGCCATGCGATACCAGTTCTTAGAGACGGCACTATACCCGGGTAACAAAGACGTGCTTGTAGATTTCTGTTTTGATTCAGGGCAGGACACCATCAATAAGCATGTTATTCATACCAATGTCACCCCCAACCAGCTAACGTTCTTCCTCTATCCGTTGTATGCTGATAACAAAGCACTTGTCAAAGACCTCGAATGGTATTGCAAGGTACAAAAGGCCTTTAGCTCACAATCAGGAGATCCTCAAAAGCGACAGGTCTTGCAAGGCTTTATCACGCGAGCGTCAGAAATGCGTAAGGAGCGTATAATACCAGCACTAAAGGAGATGTTCAACAGTTGTCCAGTAGCAACAGGAACCAGCGAAGTAAACTCGGTTGAGCTGGGTAATCTCAAAGGAACAGACCGCTTGCGCAAGGCTTTTGACATACATTTCAACCGTCTATTCCATAAGGCACATCTGGTTCAAGGTATTGAAATGCCCAAGAACATGGTAGAACTAAGGAGTAAAATCCTGCGTCCTATCAACGATGGTGAGTATGGACCTCAGAACCCAATGACCGATGCGGAAAATGAGGTAATGCTTGTTGTGAACCGCGCTGCTGCCACACGTGAGATAACCATTGACGAGCTGAAGCGTAAATTTGCTGAACCTCCTTTCGGATGGGTTGATCATTGCACTTACTATATCATCAACGAACTAGTACGTCGTCGTCAGTACGACTACGTGATGAACAACAGTACCGATGTGGACCTGTCAACAATTGCCAATCAGATTGACAGTCAAGGAAAGAACATCACCTTGCGAGCTGCCAAACTGATACCTCAGCAGCTAATCAATAATTTCATTGCAGCATGGAACAATATCTTCGGTTTAGCAAATACCAACACTACGACCGATGGGCGTCAACTGTGCCGACATTGCCGTGAAGGACTTGACGCGAACAGTTTGGAAAGTCGGATCAAGGAATACAACGAGAAGGCACGTCTCGCTGGTAACTATCCGTTTGCTGCACCTATCGTAGATGCCATAAGGACGATGGAAGCCTGGAAGTTGGTTCGTGACCCGCAGGTGTTCTTCGAGACGATAATCACCGGCAGTGATACTGGACGTAATGTTATCGAAGAGGCAAAGAAATGTATCAAGTTCGTTGATAGCCAATTGCAGAACTACCGTAAAGTACTCGACTTCATTGACCGCAACTCTGTCAACTTCACTTGTCTGCCTACAGATAGACAACAAGGAGTACAGGCTTTGTTGGCACTGAAACAAGACCCCCTGCCTACAATGCAGACCTACGGACAACTCATGCGACAGATGGAACAGGCCATCAATGAGCAGAAGACGGAATACCGCAAACAGATACTCACTGCATATCAGGCAACCTATAAGCAACTCTATGATATTTGTGACCAGAATGGTATCGAACACTCATTCCTAGCTCCCATCGAGCAGATAGTGGAGGAAAAGCAGAAGGAAGAGAATCTGTTATTGCTCAGGCAGAATGCCAACACAGATGAATATCGTGACGAGAAAGTGAAACTGGTTATCGACGAACACAATGATCGTGTGCGTAAAGCAACTGCAGCAGCTGCAGCTGACAGTAGCACACCGTCTGGTGGTTCTTCACCATCATCACAGCCAACTCAGCCAGCTTCTCCTATCACCATTGAGCCTGTTTCATTAGTTACGCCTAACAAGACGCTTCACAATGAGCAGGAAGTGAATGAATATATTGCTGGTTTGAAGCAGCAAATCATGGCAAAACTGATTGAAGGCAAGCAGGCCGTCATCATCATGTAAAATACATTATAATATGAATACATCAGAGATAAAGAAATTTGCCACTGCAGCTCGAAGATTATTACTGCAAGGCGTACGAGATAAACTGTTGACTCTTGGCTTCAATGAGCAGGGACAGGTGACATTAGCACAGCTGCCGGTTTTGGCTTATAATGACACCAACTTCAATGGTCGCATTATCCCAGGAAAGAGTTTCTACTATCAATGGACTGCCCTTCAACGTGCTATCAACGAGAAAGGCATCAGTAACATCTGCGAGGAAGCGGCATATACTTGGTTCAACCGCCTTGTGGCCATACGTATTTTGCAGAAACAAGAGAAAAACCTGATTCGTAATGTGCTCGATTTCGTAGATGACAGTCGCACTCCGGCCATTGTGCATGATGCCCGTCATGGTATTATAAATGGAGTTAGTGATGCCATGCGAGGAGAGTTGGATCGTCTGTTGCTCGACGATACTAAGACCACCGAGCAATTCTCCATTCTTATCTCTGCATTCTGTGAGGATACACCATTGCTAAGTAAGATCTTCGGACGCATTAACGACTACACAGAACTGCTGTTGCCTAATGATATCTTAAATTCAGGAGGATTTATAGATTTATTAAATAATTCCACCTATATTACAGATGAAGATTATTTAAAGACAGAGTTAATTGGATGGCTATACCAATTCTATATCTCTGATCGCAAAGTTGAAGCATATCAAAACAATGGTGAATGGAGTGTAGAGGAAGTCGAGGCTGGCACCCAGATATTTACACCAAACTGGATTGTAAAGTATATGGTTGAGAATACGTTAGGGCGAATCTATTTAGACAAGTATCCTGACGCCGGTTTAAAAAATGAATTAAAGTATCTTGTGCAGCAAAGTGCTGAAAATGCTTCTATTTACAAATTTGAAAGAATTGAAGATCTTCGCTGCGCTGATCTTAGTAGTGGTTCTGGACACATATTAGCAGAATTCTTTGAGCTGCTATTTCGTCTATATGAAGAAGAATGGTATGACAATAGGACAGCTATAGAAAACATTTTCAAATATAATCTTGTGGGAATTGACCTTGATACACGTGCCAAACAACTATCTACTTTTTCTCTCTTATTAAAAGCTTGTCAGAAAGACGAATCTTTTGTGGATGCAGAGGTAATGCCACAAGTTTTAGACATGCCATCAGTTAAATATATCAACATTCTACCAATAATTAACAAGTTATTTGTTAACTACAATGCAGATATCAAAAAAGAAGTTGTAGATGCGTTTAAACTGATGGAGAATGCCAATGAGCTAGGATCAATTATGAAATTTAAACTTTCTGAATCCTCTCGTCAAGCGTTATCTTCCGTAGTTAATTCTTACCGACAAGATTTGAATGCGGAAACAGAGATTATCAAGTCTATAGATCTTATGTTGACCCTTACAGAGCACTATTCTGCTATATGTATGAATCCACCATATATGGGTAGTACCCATATGAATACATTCTTGAAATCTTATGTGGGTGACAACTATCCAGACACTAAAGCTGACTTATTTGCAGTATTTATGGACGTCGCGATAGAAAGATTAAAAGATGATGCAAAATATGGAATGATTAATATGCAAAATTGGATGTTTATTCCTGCATTTAAGAATTTGCGTCCAACAATTATAGATCAATACCATATTGATTCATTAATACAACTTGGTACACATCTTTTTGATGAATTAAACGGTGAAAGAGTTCAAAGTGTATCATTCATAATAACAAAGCATATTAGTACAACTGGCGGAACATATTTCCGACTTATTGAAGGTAAGAATTGTTCCGAAAAAGAAGCCTTATTCTTAAATAAGCATGGGGTATTCCAGAACATAGACCAACAAAAATTCAACTCTATTCCAAATAATGTCTTTGGGTTTTGGTTGAATGACAACGTGATATCTACTTTCGCAAATAGAGAACTATCATCGTTGTGTACTACCCGTTGTGGTTTAGCAACAGGTCGAAACGATTACTACATAAGGAAATGGCACGAGGTTAACTATTCTAAGATTGGGCGATTTATGAATCGTACTTCTGCGCAATCTTCGCAATTAAAATGGTTCCCTTATAACTGTGCTGGTGGTTTCCGTAAATGGTATGGGTTTCAAACAGATATTATAAATTGGTACAATGATGGATTTGAGATGCAAAACACATTGGATCCTTCTGGAAAAAGAATATGGGCACATAATTTTAATCTCGACCAAATATTCCGCGAACATATAGGATGGTCGGATATAACAACTGGTGCAAACACTTTTAGATACTATCCTGAAGGCTTTTTATTCACATCAAATGCGGCATTCCCTAATAATCACAAATATACAGATTTATTACTTGCTTTTGCAAATTCTTGTATAGCACCATATTTTAAAAAAGTATTAAATCCTGGTCTTCACTTTACTCCAGGAAATTTTGAGGATCTACCATTTTGTTATAACAATCTTTGTGACATCCACTCTCTAAAGTTTTTAGCAGAAGACTGTCTCAAAATCTCCAAACAAGATTGGGATGCTCATGAAACATCATGGGATTTTAGAGAAAATGAGTTAATCCAAATATATACACAGTATGGTGGAAAATTAGAGGATACAGTTAATCGCTACATTAAGAAGTGGTCAGATCTGTTCCAAAAACTCCATAATAACGAGGAGGAACTTAACCGTCAGCTCATCGACATTTATGGTCTTAAGAATGAACTAATCCCTAATGTACCTCTTGATCAAATCTCAATTCTCCAGCAGAAAGAAATAAGGATTGAGAATGAACAAGTTCAATGGGATAAAAGTGTTCTTATCAAACAATTTATTTCATATGCTATGGGCTGCTGGATGGGACGCTATCGCTTGGACAAGCCTGGCTTAAATATAGCACATCCCAATCCTTCTGCTGAGGAACTTGCTACTTATGAGGTGAATGGAAAGACATTTGATATAGATGACGATGGTATCGTTCCTTTGATGGACGAAGAGTCACCGTTTGCCGATAATGCAGTTAGTCGAATGAAGGATTTTGTAGGCGCAGTATTCGGAGAAGATCATCTAGCAGAAAACCTGAATTACATCCGTGAATGCTTAGGAATGACCTTGGAGAAGTTCTTCCAGACAGTATTTTGGAAAGACCATTTGGCTCGATATCAAAAGCGACCTATTTACTGGTTGTTCCAAAGTAACAATAGAAATCCTGCTTTCCAGGTTGTCGTTTACATGCACCGTATGGATGCTTATAGCTGTGAAAAGGTACGTACCTATCTGCTTAGCTATATAGACTACCTGAAGCAGCGTATCAATCAGTTAGAGCAGAATGAAGGTACTCTTAGCCCTGCAGAAACCCGAAAGTTGATCAAAATGAAAGATAATTTGAAGGAATGCCTGAGTTACGAAGAGCGACTTCATCATGTGGCCAATCAGCAGATAGCGTTCGACCTTGACGACGGTGTGAAAGTGAACTATGCAAAATTTGGTGATGTTTTAGCAGCAATCAGTTAAAAGCGTATGATACAAGATAAAATATATAGTTATTTCAATAACAATCCCCAGCTTCATATCCTGTTCATTTTCGATCCAGGAGGAGATTTCTGCTATGAGCTGGAGAACGAGGACTGGCCAGATAATTATATCTATCATGAGTTTGACGGTAAGTCGTGGTTTAACCTGAAATACAAGGTTGAGAATGAATGGCAACATAAAAAAATGATACTGCTATTCAGGATGATAGAACCTACCAACTCAACGACTCTTAGTCAGTTCTATTTGGCAGACCTTCTGACGGCTAATTCTGTATTTCGTGAAGAAAGCTATGCTGCTTTTATCGAACAGCATAATCTGCCGCGCACACAAGAGATACAAGTGTATGTAAGCAACCACATGAAGGACTTTGAATTTAAGAAGTTCAACGACGTTCTTGCTCCATATTTCAATTCCCAGGACTTCAGTATAGACATAATGAACCGTGGATTTATCTCTGTGTACTTAGGCCAGAAGCAGATTCTCAACTGGGATAGAATCATTGCAAGAGTTGTGTGCCTAGGTAAGAAAGGAGAGGAAAAGAAACGTGATACATTCTTCCGGCAGTTGCAGAGCAATATGGATGCTACAGAATCCCTACAGAATTATTTGGAAAAAATAACTGGTCAGCTTTGCGAGATGAATACTACAGAGAAAGTTCGCAAGATTGCAGAATCCATCAAGTACAACTGTATTATGTCGTTCATTAGCGAAGATCAGCACGACAACTACCGGTTCTATAAACTAAAGACCCAGATAGAACAGGGACGCTTTAATCAGTTTATTGAAAATATTAGGAATGATGCCCAGCTGGGAGAGCCATTCTTTGAGACTGTCATGCAGTTGGCAAGTGGCATTAAGGAAGAGGAAATCATCAAGATTTATGGTGCAGACCAGCCGTACAGCATGGTAACGGCAGCTTTGGTATGGCCTATCATTCTGCAAATTATAACAGACTTGTTGCCCGGCGATGCCATCCGTGCTACAGAAAGGCTTCAGGACCTCAGAGCCAAGCTCCCAGAAGATTCATCTGCTTTAACAGCCATTGATGCAGTTCTTAATATGAGCCAATATCTGGTATCAGCAAATCAGACGGGTACGCTACGATTGAACACTCCAGATGAATACATTAAGAGATACACTGATTCATTCTATCTGATGGACTTCTATTATCGTAAGTATTTGGAAGCTTATTATGCCATTAAGGTTGTAGACTGCCCGATTTACGCAAAGATTGAAGGTCTGAAAAAGGAAGTGGATCTCCATTATACGAGGAAGCAGCATGAATTAAATGAGGAGTGGATTAATTGTTTACGCGATTTTGGTGGTAAATATAGTGTGCTTACTTATCCGAGACAGGAGAACTTTTACGAAACCGTAATTCAACCTGCAGACAACAAGCAAGTTGTTATTGTCAGTGATGCCCTACGCTATGAGGTAGCGGCTGAACTGATAAAAGAAATGGAGAAAAACAAACATAATATCGACTTCTCCTGTCAGATTGCAATGATGCCAACTGAAACGGCCTATTGCAAAACGGCATTGTTACCTCACCATGAACTGAAATTGGATGGAGCAAAGTTGCTCATTGACGATAAGGTACTAACCTCAAATGAGCAACGAGGCCAACAATTATCGCAATTCAAGCCCGATTCTGATTGCAAAGACTATAAATTTGTGTCAGAGTCGAGTCAAAAAGACATGCGCGAATTATTTAAGAAACCAGTTGTCTATGTCATGCATGATAAGATAGACAAGGAAGGACATGATCAAAGCGCTATCGAGATGACAAAAGCCTGTAGGGAAACTATCAAAGATCTGGCTGCTTTGGTGCACAGCATTCACATGAGCTATAACGTTGCTGACGTATATATCACCTCTGACCACGGTTTTTTGTTTGAGGACAAGAAGTTTGAAGAGAAGGACAAACATCAAGTCCAGGAAGATAATGTAGATAAGAAAACACGCTATTACTTGACTGAGAGCGATTCGACTGTACAAGGAATTACGAAGTTTAAGGTAGAGAATGTTTCTGGCATGACAGATCCTGGTGTATACATTGCAGTGCCTAATGGTACAAATAGACTTTATGGACAAGGCGGCTATAATTTTGCACACGGAGGCGGCTCGCTACAAGAGATTATCACCCCAGTGATCCATAGCAAACTTGTAAGAAGGGAAAGACGAGGCAAAGTTTCTGTGAGCTTGACAGGTAATAATGATCTGACTTTAGTATCAAGTGCTATTAAGTTTGCATTACTCCAAAACGATCCAGTGGATGCCAATCTTCGAGCACTTGACATCAGTTATGGTGTCTATATCAATGGTCAGCCTTTGGGAAAACTCGAAGAAATGACTTTGGACATGAAGAGCGAGGACTGGAAAGATAGAGTGAAAGAGTTGACAATAAGACTGACAACAATACCAAGCAGTAAGGACGTTATAGAACTGCGTGTCTATGATAAAGAAGACCCACTGAATCCTATCATTAATAGAAATGTTAGGAACAGTATGTCTGGGATATATGATGAAATGGACTTTTAAATAAGATAGAACTATGAATACGGAATTACAAAAAAAGATAATGGATGCCTTTATAGGAAAGGTTGTCCGTAAAGATTTAGCTTTTCTGGTTCGTGGTAACCTGCCAGTTCCTACGTATGTACTCGAGTATTTGTTGGGACAATATTGCGCCAGCGATGATCAGGAACAGATTAAACAGGGACTGGAAAAAGTGAAGGAAGTCATCACCAACAACTATGTCCAGCGGCAAGATGCAGAAATGATAAAAGGCCTGATTCACGATCAAGGCCGTTACCGCATTATTGACAACATAAGCGTTCAATTAAGCGAACGTGATGACGAGTATCATGCCAGCTTTGCCAATTTGGGTATCTCCCACGTTCCCATAGGTGCACAATATGTAAAGCAGAATCCCAAATTGCTCAGCGGTAATGGCGTGTGGTGTATTGTAACTGTAGGCTATATTCCTGGTGAGAACATCAAGGTGAGATGGGAGATTCAAACATTGAAACCCATTCAAATATCCAACATTGATGTACAGGATTACATCGCACAAAGGCAAAAGTTCTCTACAGATGAATGGATTGATTTCCTGATACATACTGTCGGACTGAATCCTGACGTTATGAACAGAAGAGAGAAGTTTATCTGCTTGAGTCGTCTGCTCCCGCATGTTGAGAACAACTTTAACTTGATGGAACTTGGCCCCAAGGGAACAGGTAAGAGCCATATTTACCAGGAACTTTCTCCATACGGTGTATTAGTTAGTGGTGGCGATGTGACAAGTGCCCGTCTTTTCGTAAAGATGAGCGGCAATAAAGAAATTATTGGACTTGTGGGCTACTGGGATGTTGTGGCATGGGACGAGTTTGAACAACAAAAAGGAACGGCAACTGACGGCAAACTTATTGACATAATGCAGAATTATCTGGCTAATAAGAAGTTTAATCGAGGAAAGGGAACACACGAAGCATCGGCCTCAATGTGCTTTGTTGGTAACACCAAGCATACTGTTCCTTATATGCTCAGGAATTCACACTTGTTTGAGTCAATACCTAACTCTTTCATAAAGAGTGCGTTCCTTGACCGTATTCACTTATATAATCCGGGATGGGAGGTAAGCATTCTAAAGAAATCTTCTTTCTCACAAGACTATGGATTGATTACTGATTATATTGCTGCTGTATTACACGAACTGCGCAAAGTAGATTACTCTCAGCTCATTTCGCAATATGCAGATTTCAGCAAGACGTTGTCGCAACGTGACATGGAAGGAATCAACAAGACTTTCTCTGGCTTCATAAAGTTGCTCTATCCTGATGGGAAGTTCACGGATGAAGAAGCATACGAAATTATTGACTATGCTACAGAATGTCGTAAACGTGTAAAAGACCAAATATATATTATTGATGCAACTTTCGTAGAGCAAGGAATCGCCCAATTTGAATACACAAAACCAAATGGCCAGAAAGTACAGGTGGAAACATTGGAGCGGTTGGAGAATCCCAATATTATAATTAAGTATTCTGGTGAATCTACACCAGAACCAGAAACTGAGCCTGAAGAAGCTCCTGCTCCTGAGCCAGTTAAAGAAGAGCCCAAACTTACTTCCAAGCATATTGACATCAGGGAAAACCAAAAAGGTGTCAGTTACAAGTCACTCTTTGGTGACTATATGCGTACAGCCAAAAAGATGACCATCATTGACCCTTATATACGTGCAGTATTCCAAATCGACAATCTGGTTGACCTGATACGTACTTTTATCGAGTCGACAACAGAGCTTGAAGGACTAGAGATTGAGCTACATACCTATGAAACGGATGAAAAACGTCCTAATCTTATAGACAATCTTGATCAAATTCAAGATGATCTCGCAAGATATAATATTGAGTTTACATATGCATTCGATGCAGATCACGACAGGTGTATTAAACTGGATAATGGATGGCGTATGGTGCTAAGTCGCGGTATTGATATATTCGAGAAGTTTGACAGATTCTCGCTGTCCAATCAGCGACAAGAACTAAGAAGATGTAGAGCATTCTCAGTAACTTATTTGGAAGAATGAATTTGTGCCGACGGATACATCGTCACTTAAATGGGTTATAACCAGTCATAGTGCTATATAGTGAAACGATATAGAAGTTTTGAATTGTGTTCTGCCAAAGTCTTAGAAGGCATGGGCTATGTGAACATTGATGTCACCCGAGGCGTTGCCGATTGGGGTGCCGATGTGTTTTGCGAAAAAGATGGTGTAAAATATGTTGGTCAAGTGAAGATGTATGGAACATCAAAAACCAAGATATCCCGGAAGGATGTGATGGAACTTTATGGTGTGATGGCATATTTCGATTGTCAGGGCGCTTTTTTCTTGTATAGCGGGAAAAGAACCTCTGAGGCGCTTCTTGCAGCAGAAAAGTTGGGAATAGAGTGGTATGAAGTGAATCATATGGAATTGGATGAGAAACTCGAAGAGAATGCGATTCCTAATGAAATAACTATTGACTACATATGGGATACGTTTATCCGCCCATTAGAAGGACAGTCATTTGTGAACACACAAGGTTTTGGGAATAAGGTGATACAAGTGACAGATGCATATATTCTTAAAGAATCGGAGAAAGGCAATCAATCAAGGGTGAAGAAGGACTGGTTCAAGTGGATTGTAGATCGGATTCGGCACTATGGATTTGCAGAAGCAGTAGACCTTAGAAATGAGTTTCACACCCAAGCATCATCTTTTGTCACTCTGATTTTTGGTCAAATACCCATGTTTAAGGTTACATATAACCCGCGACGCATAGAGTTCAATAAAGATTATAACTTGCAAAATGAGAAAATATGAAGAAAGTGAAATTTTGGGTTGACTGGCTGCTCGAAGCAGGTGATGCGAACGTATGTCACAGGTATTGGTTTGAAATAGAACTTGAAGACGTATCCTATGAGGAACTGTATCAGGTGTGGTTTGATAATGGGAGTCATCTTAACAGTTGGGATTCGAAATGGGATGGACATGACGAACTGTTTGAGAGAATAAATACTCCTGCCATTAATGCATTGAACGATCTGGTTAAGAAAAATGAGCCAGATTTTGCAGATCCAATAAATGTGTATTGGGAGATTTCGAAAGAAACCGAAGATGTATTTTAAACAAGAACGCCGAGTCATATTGACCCGGCATTCTTGTTAATCCTATGTTCTTTTCATATGGCCCCAAGTACACTTCGGGCATTTATAACTGGGGAAACATGAAGGGCAGACACGATAGCCACAAGTATCACATACCCACCAAGACCAATTGTCTGGCAGTTCCTTTCCACAACACATACACGGTATAAACATAAGCAAAGTATTTAAGTGAGAATTCAAATCATCTATTTTACTCTTTGAGTATTGCGTGCTCTATTGAGAGCTTCTTTTATGAAATCAGAGAGTTCCCCGAAGCCGGTCTCGGTTGCGTCGAATGGATTGTCAAAATCATCGCCATATGGCTCAGGCTGCAACACGACTTGAAGATGATTATCCTCATCGAGTTCCACATATAGTGCCTCTGCATGTATATTTTGATAGTTGACACGATGCCAGCCATTCGAGGAAAGGTTAACCACACCTATTCCATATTTCTTCAGTAGTGCAGGAAGGGGAGAACCGCCATTTTCATATTGTCTGCATCGTTCTATTGCCTGAGCTAATTTCTGATTCTCCTTTTCGGGGTCAAGGATTCCCTGAAGGACGGACAAAAGTTCTGATATTTTTACAGATGTACTATCAAGTTGATCACCTTCACAAATGATTGTGTCGGGGTCATCTACATCATAGATGTCGCAGTGGGGAAGATACATGTGCATCCCAACCTCTTGCATGTATATTCTTCCTAATTTGCCAGTTCCTTCATCGAAAATTGAGTCATAATGATAGTCTGGACGGAGATCCTTAGGAATCTCAACGACCGGCCCATTCTCTTCATAATCATCTGGACGCGGCAACAAACAGTCGACCATTCGAGTGTCGTGGCCGTATTGTTCTGCCACTTTTCCCAGCGATTTTAATTCTTTACTAAACTGGCCAACATTAATTGCCTTTATTTCCTCTGACGTAATAAAGGCTGCGACACCGCTGATTCCTTGTAAGTCAGAATGACCTCGAATAACATGATGGAAGAATGCCACCCATTCCTCGCTGGTCTGAGGAGGTGTTGTCAGTTTGCTGTACTCCTTTTCAGCCAGTTCGTACCCATCAGAAAAACTCATTTCTGATAGTTCTTCCATATCATCTATTATATTACCTGACTTATCAATGAGAAAATCGTCGAAGTTTTCATCAAACACACGAGCTATGCCGTTATCAAATTCCCATGCATCGGCCCACTTACAAGGTATAACGACCTTTCCTATTTTGTCGATGTAACCATAATTCATCTCATCATCAGCTACCAGTGCCAAACCCTCTGAGAATTCTCCAACGTCTCTCCATTTGCAAGGAATAACAACATTCCCTGCTTCATCTGCGAATCCAAATTTCCCTATATTTTCATCCAATATAGAATGGAGCTTTAAATCTTCGTTGTTATTCATTGTCGTAATTTTATGTTATAAATAGATTCTTTATTACCTTATGTCATCATCCTTTTTCTTCTTCACTTCCATTCTTTCTACCATTTTCTTCAAACGAGCTGCTGTAGCAACGTCAGGGTTCCTATGAGGAGCGCGGTCTAGTACAAAGCCGAAATCTGGTTTGTTGTCTAATGTAACATCATCCTCTACTTTCGGAATTCTTCTTTTTCGAGGTGATTCAGGCTTGTCATCTCTACAAGCTCTTATACCACGAGCGACTCCAATATCTGCCCTTTCTCCATGAGAAACCCTTAAAGGGATGGAATCGTCGAGTTCGCTATCTTTTTTCGGTTTTGTAGTTTCCTTTTTGGCCATATCTCACAATTTTCTGCAAAAATACAAAAAATTCCTCAGAATATGAGATTTTTTAGTTATTTTTGCAGGAAAAATGAAGTTATGGCTGAATTAGAATGGTATGATAAGGCTTTGGAGTGCATGGAAAAAGAAAACTATGCACAAGCAAAAGAGTATCTGGAGAAAGCTCTTGAAGAAGGAGAAATAGAGGCTTATTGCGATTTGGGAAACCTCTATTTTGAAGGAAACGGAGTAGAAAAGAACTATAAGCGTGCCTTTGACTATTATCAAAAAGGAGCTAAAGCTGGAGAACCTTATTGCATGGACAATTTGGGTATGTGCTATTTCTGGGGACACGGCGTAGATACAGATATCCAGAAGTCTGCTTTTTATACTGAAAAGGCCGCTAAAGCTGGTATTGAAAGGGCCATGTACGATACCGGTCTGAACTATGAACGAGGCTATGGCGTAAGCCAGAACATCGAGAAAGCATTATACTGGTTAGAGAAGGCTGCCGAAGAGGAATATCCTACTGCTTTTGTGGAACTTGGCGATTTGTATTTCGTAGGTGAGTATGTTGAGAAAGATTTGGAAAAGTCATTCCAATATTACAAAAAAGGTGCCGAGTTAGGTGACCACACATCGAAGTTGCTGCTTTCCACGTTCTATGAAGAAGGTCTTGTTGTTGAGAAAGACCTCGAGAAAGCAAAAGCTTTAGACCAAGAAGCATACGATTTCTATTATGAAAAGGCCGTTACTGAAGATAACAGCGAAGCACAATTCAGACTGGGCAATTTTTATTTCTCAGGAATGCCATTGATCGGTATTAACAAAGACTATACGCAAGCAGCAGAATGGTATGAGAAATCAGCAAAGAACGGATTTGACCATGCTCAGAACAACATTGGTAATCTGTATGCTTTTGGCATTGGCGTCGGTCAGAACTATGAAAAGGCTTTTTACTGGTATTCTCAGGCAGCTGAAAGGATGCATTTGGAGGCAATGGGCAATGTGGCCAATTATTACTATTTGGGACGAGGTGTAAAACAAGACTATGATAAAGCGGTTGCATATCATACCAAAGCTGCAAATCTAGGTTATCCCAACAGTCAGGAAGTGCTTGGCGAGATGTATATGAAAGGGGATGGCGTCGAGCAGAACTACACGAAAGCCGCCTCTTGGCTGAAAAAGAGTTGTGAGAATGGTGAGAGATCGGCATACGGACCATTGGGCGACTGTTACAGGAAGGGACTTGGCCTGGATAAGGATGTGAAGAAAGCATTTGAACTCTATCGAAAAGGATCAGACATGGGAGATCTTCAGTCGAAAGTGTCTATGGCAGAAAGTCTGATTGAAGGTTGGGGGACAGCTATCGACTATGGTAAAGCGCATCAGATTCTGGTATCTGTATGTAGTGACGAAGAGAGTTTCAGAGAGAATCTGGTAACAATGGTCATACGTGAGGACGAGAATGGCCACATGTTCCTGAGGAATCCCTTGGACGAAGAAGATCTACCTCTTTACGCCAAAGCATATTATCTGTTGGCAACATTGTACTATTCCGGAAGCGGCACTGACAAAAATACAGGAGAGGCCATAAGATTGCTTCGTATGGCCGACAGATTAGGTTATACCAATGAGGAGAAACCTGAAGAAACTGCAGAGAAATTCCTCGGTAAGGTTATTCAGGAATCGGAGAAAGAAGATATAGTGACACCGTTGATTGCTACGTAGAAGTAAGAGAGGACAGTCATAAGGGGGAGCGATACCAGGTCGTTTTGCATCATGCTGATGGCGAAGAAAGTGTTGTCAGATTCCAAGGCAGGAATAAGTTCTTATACCTGCTGGCACTGTTGGTAGGACACGAAGGGAAGTCGGTAAATGGACTGACGACGAAGCATTTTAGTTATATGCGCGATGACCTGTCGGATATGGCAAGTGATGTCAGAGTGGACACTAAATCGTACGAGGAATGGATTGACGAATTCATCTATGCAGAAGATGAAAATGCGCAAAGCATGCGTAGAGTAGAGCAATTCCAAACACTCGGTTATTGCTCATATAACCCCTATAGATATTCCAACGCCTTTAGTGGAGCAAACAGGGCCATTAAGGCCTGCTGTTTGACCAATGAAGAGTTTGAAACTTTTAAGCTAAGAAGTACTGGAGGAAGGTCTGCAGTTACAACAATATCACTTGATTCATCGCAGATTGAGCTGCCCAACTCGCTTCAGGTATATCTGGACTGCCTCCCGGCCCAGAAAGAAATCGCTAACTACAGGCCAAAAGCATCTGTGTGGTTACCTGTCAAAGAATAGGCTTTTGTTAGGAATTATCCTCTCTGGGCTCTCCTAAGATTCCATATATCCTTCATGGTAAGGCTTCCACGCTCTTTCCCAAGCAAGCACAATACAAATCCGGGCCATCGTTGAAATAATCTGCTGGGGTGTTCTAAGTTTGCTTCTTGAACCTTCTTCATAAAATCATCATAGATTTCATTAATCATCAGAAGATTATTCCCAGCGAACAGGTCGACAGGTTTCCAATCAGGATTATTTGACAGACAATCAAACATACGCCACGAGATGTCCTTAAATACAGGAATGATATCATTGATGTGGCTTGGATCGATACGTTCATCTCCTTGACAATAGTTAGCATGGTATATCTTCCCATCCCTATCAATAATATAGATGGCACCCATTTCTCCCATTGCCCCCTCATAGGCAAAGGAAAAAGCCACAATATCGAGAGACTGATACTCCCTATAATTTGATCCTGTTATTTCAATGATATTCACCTGTATTGTTACCGAGTTATCACCTCTTATAGGAGAGTTGTGAGGATGTTTCCATTACCAATGACATGGTAGTTGGAGTCGAGAGTCTGGTTGCGCCCTGGCTCATAATAGCCAAGGACGTGGTTGTTACTATCACGCAGGCACTGGCGTCCACTGAATTCTACGTCGATGTAACCAATGACATGCTGGTTACGGTCTCTTAAAGTTTGTCTTGACATAATTCTGAAGTTTTTAATATTTGAGTTTCCAAGTTTTAATTATATCACCCTTGAAATAACGATGTTCCACCTCATTGAGAACACATCTGAACACAGGTTGTTCTATTCTATGAAGGACTGATTGCAGTTGTTCCAGCGAAACCTTGTCGGCTGGAACCCGGCTCAACGTTACGTGGGGCTTAAATGGACGTTTGTCGTAGTTCGCATTCATACTATCAGCCAGCGTTCTGGCATCCTCTGCAAGAGTAAGAATCTGTGACGGAACCTGAGAAGATGTTAAGTAAATGATATGGCTGGCACCGTCACCTGTAGTGAAGGCATCCAGTTTATCGATAGTTATTGGAAAAGAGTAGAACACAGACATGCACTGTTCAAATTCTTGGTTTAGATCCTCTATCCAGTTGTCATCGTCGAGGAACAATAGGGTCATGTGGTAATGGAACATTTGCCATCTGACAGGAATTCCTGCAGCCTTGATCTTTGACCGCATCTCTTTGGCCCATTCATTCCAACCCTCATCTTTTCTTACAGGAATCTTAATCTCAAAAAAGTTTGCCATATACTAACATTTATTGTTTGATGGTGCAAAGGTACGAAAAGCTTTTTGAATTGACCATCTATTTATACCTATAACAAACACCCCCAGCCCAAACCTCATCTGGCCTGGGCTGGGAAAGCGTAGTATCAAGGCAGACGAGTTGCGAATACTGGCACATCGATGAAGTTCTCGTCGGTCTCATACTGCTCGACAGTAACGAACTCACCCTTATCCTCAGTGACATAGCCTCTCTTATCTCCCTTGACGAAGACAATGTCTGCCTCGGCATCCATTTCCAGGTCATCATACTCAGGGAGTACGCACTGATAGGTATCGATATCAATGACACCACACTTGTCACCACTCTCAATAGACATGATACCGTTGACAGCCTCACTTACACCTGTCAGAATGTTGGGGCAGATAATCTCACCATTGCCTGCTATGATACCGAAACGTTCCTTCTCCCCGTCCCAACGAGCCACGAAAAGCGTACAGAAAGGGAGGGACTGAATGAAGTCGAACTTAAAATCGCAGAGCTGCAACCCAGAACCATCACCCTTGACAATGCCACACTTACCATCCTTGATGGCAATTACAGGCGAATGAGGGGCGAAGGTATAGCTATGGAATTCATTGAACCCGTCATAAAGCGCAGGGGCAATCACCTCACCAGAAACAGTCTTCAGCCCCTTCTTCCCTGTTGCAGAGTCAGTGAACTCGACGTTGAACCAGTCGTAGTTGTTTTCCAACTCATACAGTCGCTCAGATGCTGCTTTCACCTCTTCGTCAGACCATGAAGGGTCAAGACCGTTCAGCTTCTGCTGCAGTTCATCATACTCTCTTACAATCTCGGCTGTTGCCTTGGGCAACTTCTTCTCTACTTTTTGCATACACATTATATTTAATACTGTTACTACTATTTGTTTCGTGGTGCAAAATTACGAATTATAATTGGGATAGGCTTTTTATTTATACGTATAACACACAGTGCTCTCTTTAACGTCACAATGATTAGTGTGGAGCATTGGGCGCTAATGGGATGGACGAAGCATCGTAGGTCACAGTGATGTTCAGCCCATATTGCTCGTTCAACTTCTGAGCCATCGCCATAAACTCAGGGCCATGGTCAGAACTCTTAAAACCAAATAAACGAAGGAAATGGCTAAAGGCAGAACATTCACTGGGATCATTAAGATACAGATAGTAGTGAATCATCTCATGAACCATGATGTTCCTGAATGTCTCTTCATCGAAATCGAAGTAGTCGGACATAAGAATCGCCATGTGACGCTTTTTGACCGGCTTGTTCTTTTCTCCCCATTGATATGCGAACTTCCCCAGGGTACGATAGGAATGCATGAGACCGAACTTGGGCGTTCGCAACTGGTGGTCAAAATACAGGCGGTTGCACTCCCAGAACATGTGAGGCATCGTGTTGTAATCTGCTATCATTATCAATCAATATTTAGTAAGACGCTGCAAAATTAGCGATTAAATTGCAATCACATTGTAAGTTTATAGGTATAGGTACTATTTCTTCTCAAAGTTTTTTCGTATATTTGCACCATAATTGCAAACTCATCAGTATATGAAGATATTACATACTAGCGACTGGCATCTTGGTCATACGTTATACAACTATGATAGGGCGGAAGAGCAACAGGCTATGCTTGAACAGATGGTTAGCATCGTAGAAGAGCAGGAGCCTGATGTGTTCCTATTGTGTGGAGATGTTTATCATACGCCACAGCCATCGGCTGCAGTACAAACCATGCTGTCTGACGGACTCGTAAGAATTCATGAGGCAAACCCTCAGATGACGATAGTGATGACTGCTGGCAACCACGATAGCGGTACAAAGCACGAGATATTCCAGACTCCCTGGAAAGCGCTGAAAGTGTATGCCATCGGTCAACTGGAAAAGGAAGACCTGGATGAGCATATCATCGAAGTGTCTGGAAAAGGGTGGATTGTTGCTGTTCCATATGCCAATGAACGAAACATCCCTGAAGGTTTCTTCCAACAGTTGCTGGATAGAGTAGCAGAAAAGAATACCGAGAATCTTCCTGTGGTGATGACAGCCCATACGACTGTGAAAGGCTGTGACTTTACGGGACATGACCATGCAACGGAATATACGGTAGGCGGTATCGACTCACTGGAACTTGAAGAAATGGGAGAGGGTTACGACTATCTGGCTCTCGGACACATTCACCATGAGCAGTTCGTACATAGTGGGAGCACAACGTGCGATACAGCGGCACCCCGCTGCCTGTCAGCTTCGACGAGAATTTCACTCACTCAGTGAGTATCGTGGAGATAGGCCAGCATGGAGAGACACCAGCGGTCAAGGAGATTGAGATTCAGAACCCGCATCCTCTGGTGACGCTGCCGACTGACGGACTGGCTACGTGGGAAGAGGCAAAGGAACTATTGAGTAAATTCCCTGACGATATTCCTGCCTATATACGTCTGAACGTGGAGATTGAGGATTTCCTGCCTGTAGAAGCCAACGCTGAAGCCGCAAGCCTAGCGGAGGGGAAACAATGTCGGTTCTGCTGTATCAATGCCAAGAGAAAGGCTGTCAGACAAGACGATGTACAGGTATTGACCGTACAAGAGTTCCAGGAGGAGAAACCCATCGAGATTGCCAGACGTTATGCAGAATACGAGGGCATCAGTTTCGATGAGGAGATGCAGACTATGTTTAATGAGGTCATGGATATGGTGGCCGAAGAATCACGTAATGATTAAATGAAGGAGGACCGTCACGATGAAGTTACAAAAACTGATCATACACAATATTGCATCTATTGAGGATGCCGTCATTGACTTCGAGGCACAGCCATTGGCTGGCAGTGAGGTATTCCTGATAACGGGTAAAACAGGTGCGGGTAAATCAACAATTCTGGATGCTATCTGTCTGGCACTCTTTGCCGACACTCCAAGACTGGAGAACACGCAGATGCAAGGAAAAACCAAGGATGTGGATAGTAAACTGGAATTAGACGACACCCGCCAGCTGATGCGCAGAAATACTGGAGAAGCGTATGTTTCTCTGACCTTTACTGGCAGCAATGCCATTCACTATGAAGCACAATGGAAGGTATGGCGCTCCAGGAACAAACCCACGGGTAATCTTCAAGGAAAATCGTGGAGTCTGAAGAATCTCGATACGGGCTACACCATCGATAAAGACGTTCAAATCAGGGCTGAGATGAAGGCTGCCATTGGTCTCGACTTCAACCAGTTCTGCCGTACCACGTTGCTGGCCCAGGGAGAATTTACCAAGTTCCTGAATAGTAAGGATGATGAAAAAGCTGCTATCCTGGAGAAAATAACCGGCGTGGATATCTATGCGAAGGTCGGTAAGAAGGTTTTTGAAGTGACAGGCCAGAAGGAACAATTGTGGAAAGATGCCAAGCAGCAGGTGGAGGGTATTCGAACGCTCTCAGATGGCGAGGTCGCTGCCAAAAAAGAAGAAATTGCAGGCATTGATGCACAGTATAAAGTTCTCAAGGATAGTGTCGATGTGGACAGAGCCAAACTCCAGTGGATAAAAACTGATTGGGACCTAGCAAAGGCCATCGACAAGGCTACCGAAGAGCACAAACAGGCTCAGTCTGTAGTGGACAGTGATGACTTCAAGACAAAGGAGTTGTTGGTCAGGCAATGGAACACCACAATTGATGCCCGCAGCTGGTTGACAGCGAAGAAAGGTGCTGAAAGCAGCAAGGTACAACAGCAGAAGGCTCTGTCAGCATTGGAATCGGATTATGTCGGTGTGCTTAGCGGGTATGCCTTTTCAGAGCAGGAGAAGCAACAGACGGAGGCGGACATCAAGGCCATAACTGCTCTTATTGAGACTGAGAAGGACAAGCACAAGGTTTATGAGAATGGCCAAACTATTGCTGGCTATATGAGCACGATTGCTGATGGCCGGAAGAAGATTGCAGCGAGCCAAACGGCTATCGCTAACGAAAACAAGGCCCTGACGGAAGAACTGAAACCTGCATTTGACAAGGCCCAAGAGATCTTGAAAGAGGCACAAGAGACCTATAGAAAACAAGAGGCAGAGATAAACGAACAGGAAAAAGCTCTTGTTGCACTCAATCTTGGTGGGTTGCGTACACAGCGTGACAAGAACAAAGAACTGATCCAAAACATTGGCATCGCTTTCGACCGTATAGACTTGCTTGACAAAGAAAGGAAACGCAAACAAGAAACTTCAGCGTCTCTTGAAGGAACCCGTGTCGAAACAGAGAAGAAACAGAAAGCCTTGGAGCTGATGGAACCACAGATCCATGATGCCAAGGTGAAGATGGAGGACCGTAAGGAGATGCTTGACAAGCAGAGCGACACCATCAACAAGTTTGCCAAGACATTGCGCCAAAAACTACATATAGGCGACATCTGTCCTGTTTGCCGACAGAAATCAAGAGTGAACTGCCTCATGAAGATGAACTGGCCAAACTTGTTCGTGGCCTCAGTGATGCATTCAATGAAGCAGAGACAGCGTACAAGAAACTGGTAGATGAGAGAAATAGGTTGGAGGCCGAGGTAAAGACAGCGGCTAAGAATTATCAGACCTCCAAAGAGGCTTTTGATAAAGACAAGTCTGTTGAGACTGCCGAACAGAGGGTTGTGGCTGCATGTAAGGCTTGTGGCATTGGTGAGTATGATGATGCTACTCCTGCGGCTCTGAATGAGTTGAAGGGAAAGGCTGAATGAGCAGCCATCGGTAGTTGGCCGACTGTTTGGCATCCAACGGTTTCTGGGCCTTGATGTCGTTACGGCATGTCTCGGCGCTCTGGAGGATGCGGCGGTTGAAGTCAAGGTAATACTGACGCGCCGAACGGAATTCATCGGAGGTCAGCATGGCCTTGCGACTGGCAGAGGTGCCTACCTTCAGTTTTACTACGTCGGCCATCGAGCGCTGCTTGGCAAGTGCCAGACGGGTGATAACCATCCTGAAGCTGTCGGTTACGGCAAAGAACTCCGAGGCGAGTCGGGCATCGTTCTGGAGTGTGGAATCCCGCACCATCAGGGTGAGTGTCGAGTCCTGCAGTTCCTGCCAGATGTTGATGCGGGCCACCAGTTCGTCGATGGTGGCATCCTTCTGGTCCTTGACTGTCGCCAACTCCTGATGACAGGCGGCTATGGCCTCCTGTGCGTGGTCGAACTCGAACTTCTGTTTCTTACTGTTGCAAGCCGTCAGACCTGCAATCATCGCTGCACCTATTAATATAATAAGGTGGCGTTTCCATTGTGGATTTCTCTGTTTCATTTCGCTGTTTGTTTCTTTATCGCTTTCGCGGCGCAAAACTACAACAATCTGCTGGCTCTGGCCTGCTGTTTCAGTTTTCTTGCGTGAATTAACAATTCACGAATGAAATCCAATCTGAATTGTTAAACCAGGAATGATAATTTCGTAAGGCTGATGTTCCATCGGTTTGCAGTTCCTTTGCAGGAAAAAACGATATGATAGTATGTATTTGTGAGAAACCTTCGGTGGCCTTGGAGGTCGCCAAGGTATTGGGAGCGAGAACGAAGAAAGATGGCTATTACGAAGGTAATGGTTATCAGGTAACGTGGACTTTCGGTCACTTGTGTGAACTGAAATCGCCGGATAAGTATTATCCTCAGTGGAAGAAGTGGAGCATGTCCGTGTTGCCGATGATTCCACCTCAGTATGAGGTTGAACTTATCAATAACCCAGGCATTAAGAAACAGTTCAAGGTCATCAAGGATCTGTATAAGAAGGCCGATAACATAGTTAACTGCGGTGATGCCGGTCAGGAGGGTGAACTCATCCAACGGTGGGTGATGCAGCTCGCGGGAGTGAAGTGTCCCGTCAAGAGATTATGGATTTCGTCGCTGACAGAAGAAGCCATTCGTCAGGGATTCCAGAATTTGAAACCTCAGAGCAATTATGACTCGCTCTTCGAGGCAGGACTGGCTCGCGCCGAGGGTGACTGGCTGTTGGGTATGAACTGCACCAGACTTTATACTCTCAGGTATGGTCAGTACAAACAGCTGCTTAGTGTTGGGCGTGTGCAGACTCCGACATTGGCGATGATTGTTGCTCGTGACAATGAGATTGAGCATTTCGTGCCAAAACCTTACTGGACGTTGACTACGAAATACCGCGATACGGTGTTTACCAACAGTTCGTTCAAGACTCAGCAAGCTGCTGAAGAAGCCTTGGCCGTTGCCCGTCGCAGTCCTTTAATTATAAAAGATGTGCTGGAGAAACGCAGCAGTGAACAACCGCCACAGCTCTATGACCTCACGTCGCTTCAGGTCGATTGCAACAAGAAGTTCGGATTCTCTGCCGATACGACGTTGAAGAATCTGCAGAGCCTGTATGAGAAGAAACTGACCAGCTATCCGCGTGTCGATACCCGTTTCCTGACGGATGATATCTATCCCAAGTGTCCTGGCATTATCGCCAATCTGACGGATGTGTGTGCTGGAGCACGACCTTTGGTAGGCCATCAGCCGCCAAAGAGCAAGCGGGTGTTCGACAACAGTAAGGTGACAGATCATCATGCTATCATCCCGACTGGTGACACTCGAAACCTTGGCACCCTCAATGACTTTGAGCATAAAGTCTATGACTTAGTAGTCCGTCGCTTTTGTGCGGGGTTCTATCCGGCTTGCGAATATGCCAATACAACTGTCTTGGCCAATGCTGGTTCTCTTACGTTCAAGGTCACAGGTCGTACCATCCTCTTCGAAGGTTGGCGTGCTGTTTATGGTAAGGAACTTATAGACGATGACAGTCAGAGCAATGGGAAGGTAACCCTCCCGTCATTCAGGATTGGCGAGTCAGGTCAGCACACTCCTTCCATCGAGAAGAAGATGACAGCTGCACCCAAACATTATACTGAGGCCTCGCTCCTTCAGGCAATGGAAACAGCCGGAAAGTTCGTCGAGGACGAGACCTTGAAAGAGGCCATGAAGGAAAACGGCATTGGCCGCCCATCAAGTCGTGCCTCTATCATTGAAACATTGGTGAAGCGTGACTATGTTCGTCGTGATCATCGCAATCTGATTTCGAATCAAGCAGGTCGAAATCTGATAGTACAGATTCATTCGACTCTTTTGAAGAGTCCTGAACTCACTGGCCAGTGGGAACACAAACTGCGCCAGATAGAACGAGGAAGCTATTCGCTTCATGACTTCATGCAAGAGCTGGAGCACCAACTTGTGACTATGATTAGGGAGGTACAATCTACATAATCAGCTCGATTTTGTGGATTAATCTGTGTGCAACAAATGGA
The DNA here is from genome assembly GCF_002251345.1 of Prevotella sp. P4-119. NCBI lineage: Bacteria > Pseudomonadati > Bacteroidota > Bacteroidia > Bacteroidales > Prevotellaceae > Prevotella > Prevotella sp. P4-119. The sequence continues at coordinate 45,882 of NZ_NPJB01000007.1, forward strand.
TTTGCACAGATAACCATAAAAAAACAGTATAATTTTTCGTTTAAATGAAATATTTGTTGTATATTTGCACTCGCAATATGGCATAATTTCGTTTAAAGCGAATATTTGCATGAGCAAAAGCGCATTCTGATGTCCTAAAGAAATCGCCAATTTCCCTAGACATAAGTGTTAGACAGAAAGATGCGCCAGATGGGATTATTGTATCCTCAAGGATTCATTATATCTCATGCGTGGTGCGTCGGATTTTAACACGGGTGTTTGGCGATGCCTAATTAGGAATCTGTATGGCACCACGCTTTTTAACTAAGAACCAGCCTGTGAATGGTGCAACGGGCTATCCTAATATAAAGAAGGTATGAAGGATGGTAAAGTAACAATAGCAGAAATAGGTCCCCGGCTGAAACTCATTCGGCAGGAGTTAGGAATCACGCAGAAACAGTTGGCACAGGATTTGGATATGAACCAGGCGATTCTGTCTAAATTCGAGAATGGCGGTATGGTCTATGCATCAGTGTTGCTTGATGTGCTCTGTTATTTCCGTGACAGGATCAACATCAATTATCTGCTCCAACCAGGCGATGACTACAGCCTGAATGATGAACGTCACCGTTTCTCTAATGACAAAGTCCGGGATATCGTTCTCGACAATCGCCGTCGATTCGCATTGGAGGAACTCCGAAAGATTTCTGGAGAATACAGTCAAAAGTGCGAGGAAATCATCAACAACACTATAGACTTCTGTAAGTCTGAGCCAGAGTAACATGAATGCGTTTATTTCGCTACAGCACCATAATTGTGACGATGTTTAGCGGAATAAACGCTATTCTTTTAGGTGTTCTGCTTACACTCTATTTATCATAATTGTGGTTCTCGGTGAAAGTTGTAAAGCCGAAAATCGACGTCTTAGAAATTGCGCATAATTATTGTTATGATAAATAGAGTTTTTAGGCACCCTCCCATTCGGATCGCTGTCGATATGTCTATATATGGCCAAATGGCGGCAAAGATGCATTGATTTGGCCAGTTATAAGCACTCTTTTCTTTTGTAGTCCTTCTAATAAATCATCTTCAATAGTAGGCTATAATTATCCAACTTTGCTGTTAGAATATTGTAGAATGCAGCTTCCCTATGCCCATGAGCATTTCAATAATCCATATTCTCGAATTGTTAAGAAATGATAATATTACGAGGTTTATTACAGTAACATGAAATTTTTCTGCTATCTTTGCACGCAAATTTGGGAGTTTTTTCATATAAATAAAATTTAATGAGCAAATCTCATTTGGTCACAAACAATCTTCAACCGCAGTTTGAGAAGTTCGGCATCTCAGAGTGCGAGTTTTGGAACCTTTCGTGGAAGGACATGAACCGACTGACGCAAGGCAAAACCATTGACGTGACGCTAAAAGCAGAAAACGGTGAAGGCAAAACTATAGAAAGAGTTGGCCGACTGAGGATGCAGAAGAACCCTGACGGCAGCGTAGAAATGAAGGTTTACTACCGCAACGATGAAGTGAAATCGGATGAATTAAAGCTGTCGAAGAATGACCTGGAAAAGATACAGGAGCAAGGTGTAATCTACACGGAGCTGAACATCGGTGGCAGCAGGAACAGATATTTCGTGCAATTAGATAGAGAGACCAACTGCCTGCTGTATGAGAAAGCAGATCGTATTGGGCAGAATATTCCTGAAGACATTTTTGGAGTGAAGATAGACCGTGAATTACGTGACCAGATACGTGAAGGGAAACAGGTTACAGTGAAAAGCGGTAATAAAGAATATACAATAGGTATTGACCTGCTGTCGGAAGGTGGATTCAATGTCAGTGAAAAGCGAAAAGAGGAATAGTATGATTGATTATAAGGAAGCAAAGAAGAAAGTAAGTATCATCAGCATACTAAGGGACTGGGGCTACAAGTTCGACAAGTCGAAGGGAAAAATCAGTCCAAACTTCGTGCTGCGCGATGAACACGGCAAGGAGATAGACCGCGTGATCATCACCAACCCCAAGAAATCAGAGGAACAGGGGTACTGGAGGCGCGACGGCGGGAAAGGAGACCTGATTACGTTCATCAAGGAGAACCTGAACCAGTTTGGTGTGGTAGGACGCAACGAGACGGACACAGTGACGAAGGTCTTGGCGAAGTTGATGAACATTGAGGAGGAGAAAGAACAAAGAAAGAAGGAGAAGGCATCTGCAGATACCTCAGAGCAAGATTTGTTTGAAGACTACGAATTGGATCAGTGGCTCGATGACAACGGTATTCGTGAGGCAAAGGAGTTTGATCTGGCACAATGGGAACGACTGTCAGGGAAAGAGCATATCGACGATATGATGGGATTCTTCACTGGCCGAGGAATTACACATGAAACGGTCGAGGACTTCGCTGAGTTTATCGAACTGGTGAAGAACAAAGGCCAGATGCCAGACGGTGCCCCCTACCCTACTAATATCGGATTCCCTTACAGAGTGCCCAGGAGTAACTGCATTGCTGGTTACGAACTGAGAGGATTCGGCGGCTTCAAAGGAAAGGCCGAGGGAACGAATAGCCGGAGCGGATTATGGCTTGCAGACTTCTCTGGTGGCAGACCCAGCAGAGTGAGAAAGGTGTTCTTCTTCGAAAGTGCGCTCGATGCGATGGCCTTCTATCAGCAGAAACAGGAAGAGCTGTATCTGGAGCAATGCGTATTTGCATCGACAGGTGGCAGTTTCTCTGACTTGCAAGTGAAGGGAACAATGGATTATTTCGCCAGAGCTACAGCCGTCGACTGCTTTGACAATGATCTGCAGGGACGTTTGTATGGATGTCGGATGATAGCATTGCTCGAAGGACAATGGAAGATGGACGACCTGAAATGCGAGGTGAAGAACGGCATCGTGAACTTCAAGATCGGCAATCGTAATATGCAAATTGCAGCAGTCCTCTTGGATATCGACACCTTCCGGGCCATGACAGGACTTTATAAGAATAAGGTGGAGGAATGGATAGCTCCTGACGGATATAAGGACTGGAACGATGTCCTAATGAAAGAACAAAATAGGTAACAGATAGGTAAAAAGATTGAATGATGAATAGATATAACGAGACTGGCACTATCATCAATTTTAGTGCCAGAACCTATATGAACCATAAGTGCATCTGTACTTATGCAAGCGATGATGAAAAGTTTCACGCCATTATTGATGATTATGGTGTTATGTATAGCCCTGATGGAAAACGGCTGCTCGATACTGTCCGTCAACTGAAACACTACGAGGTTCCAGAGGGCGTGGAGGTCATCTGCGACGGAGCGTTTTGCTTTAGCGGGCTGGAAAGCATCAAGTTACCCGATTCACTGCTGGCCATCGGATGTAATGCCTTTGGCAACACAAGACTGACGGCACTCACCATCCCAAGGAACGTGCGACATATCGCGCCTGTGAATCCTATCGCCACCAATCAATTGTTGCTTGACAAGTTCGAATGTCTGTCACCATACTTCAAAGTGGTTAAAGGTATTCTCTACAGCAAGGATAACGTCATATTCTATGGAGCAGTGACAGAAGACTATCCAGAAGAACTTGAGATTCTTGAAGGTGTAAAGGCTATCGCCAATGGTGCTATGAGTCATCGCGCACATCTTAGATCTGTATCTATACCAGATTCTGTTACCGTTATGGGTGACGGCGCTTTCCATTGCTCTGGGGTGAAGAAAGTGAAGCTGTCACAAAATATCGACCGCATTCCAGCAGAATGTTTTTACGACTGCCGGCTGGAGGTTTTTATCGTTCCTGAAGGAGTTGTAAATGTCGATGATAGTGCGTTGGGGCATAACGATAATCTGATAACCGTCGTCTTCCCAAAGACATTGAAGAATATAGTGTATAACGTGTTTAGTGGTTGTCCGTCACTTACACGTATTTCAGGTCCGAGAAAATCAAATTTCATGAACTTGAAAGATATGCAGAAAGCCGGTCTAAGAAAGGGAGTTCGTAGTACGCGCGAGAACTGTATCATCGATAGCTACGAAAGCAACATGGAAGGTGTTACGATGCACCTACACAATTAGGCAATAAGGCTTCAAACCAGTATCTTGAAGGTGACCTCTCCCCCACCCTCTTCATAGGTGAAGGAAAGGTCACTTTTATTTTCTGCTTTCAGTGCGTCGAGTTCAGATTTGACATCATTGAGAATGTTTTGAATCGTGGGTGCTGGCTGAGCTTTCTTTGAAGATGTACGACTCAACTCCAGGCTATTACCATCTTGATTCATCTGTGCCTCTAATTCCTTTAATGGAATCCTATGTTCAACTTCATTTCTCCAACTGGCAAGCATAAGATAGATCTGCTGGCTGTATCGTGACTTACACGCCAGGAAAGCATCTTTACTCAATTCACAATATCCATACTCCTTTGATATGATATGATGTACCACATCTTTATCCAACTGGATCATGAAGTCCTTACTATCTCCCTCTTCGAAGAACACAGTACCAAGGCGATGATAGCGATGATAAGACTCATTATTGAGCGTGCTTGGAATAATAACAGGAATGAGAGAAAGCGTAGCCAAGCGGGAACGGAACTTAGAATAATCTGCTCTGCGAATACCTAAATCCTTATAGCGGATAGACAGAATAATGTCCTCCTGAATTCCAAACAAATCTATCTGAAGCCCTTCACGAATATAAGGCTGTAATTTATCAATGATAGCGAGCAATACTTTGTTCTGCCAGTAGTCATAACCCTGGCGCATCATAATAACAGTCATAGGGACGATTAGTGACTCTCCCCTACCCTGCTCTTTCTTCGATTCTCGCTTCGTAGGCATCTCTATAACCCTTTATAACTTGCAAATTTACGAAGAAAAATTCAATTGATTGAAAATATCGCCAAAATTTTAAGGTTATTTGTAATAGGAATGGGGTGTTAATGGTCTATTTGAACTCCCCTCCCCTACCCTATTTTACAATCAAAAAGTAATATGTAGTTGTTCATAATTCATGTATTTCGAATCTCATGTATTATTTATTCTTTATTAAAGTATATGTTTTTTTCTTTATTAAAGATATAATTCAAAATTAAGGCCGAATAATATATTCAAAGCAATTCTTTAAAAAAAAAAATTATAAATTGATGATGTTATATATTGCTATATTTC
>NZ_NPJB01000069.1:0-6559 GCF_002251345.1 Prevotella sp. P4-119
CTTACCTTGATTCATGAGTCTAAACTAACTTACAGATTGTAATTTTCTGCAAAGATAGTCATTTCTAACCCATAGAGTCATTTTTTGCTCGTATTTTGTCGCATATCAACCACTTACAACGATTGTTTATCGTTTTTAGTGGACACTAGTGAGAGGAGTTATAGAATGGGTGTAGCAACATCTTCCATCTTCCTTCTTCCATCTAACATCTTTACGACATTCATCAGACATCCGGGAATCGGACCTTTCCTGGTCTTTTCACTACAAAATTAGCATAATTCAGGCATTCCTGCAATAGCATTAAGATATTTTGCACTTTGACTGTTAACGAAAGTTACAAGACACAGCAGAGCAGGCATGCAGCATAAAATACAAAAATTGAAAAATAATGGTTCAAAGTGCGATAAGATTCAAATCTTTTTCGTATCTTTGCCCACAAAATAAAAGCAGTATTATGATAGTAACCAATCAAGCAACAGATACGAAGCAGAATTTCAATGCCACTTCCACCCGAAATAGGATAATGGCCAGTACAATGTCTGTGGACGAATACTTCGATGAACTGATAGACAAGGTGCGCGAGGATTATGCAAATCTATGAGGTTCGAATCAGTCATGGAGCTCGTGCAGACATGGCAGAATTGCGCAAGTTCCTTAAGTCTATGATGACGGTGGAAGGAGCTATTCGCTATGCCAATAATATGCGTGAGGAGATAAAGACGTTGGCATTTTATGCTGATCTCTATGGCAAGACAACATCAATGACACTGCGTCAGATACACCCCGAGGCACGCCGGATGGTATCTCATAACCGTAAATGGGTGTACGTCTATCATATTGAAGCATCCTTCGTCATAGTAGACCGAATCCTCCCTGCCAATATGAACAAAGGTTGAATCCTCATCCAACGAAATCTTATATCATGTCTGAAATCTCCGATGCATACAGACCAAGTGCTTGGCTTTTGGCGACCGCATTATAAAACTCAACGACTACCTATTGAAAGAGGCTGCTAATAAGAAGCCATCCTTCAAGATAGTGAAGGGTAAACGAGTATATGAGAAATCAGTACCAGTATATTTGCAATCAGTGTCTGCGCTATGTAATCAACTCCTTCGTAGTGGTACATCAATAGGTGCTAATAATGCTGAAGCCTGCAATGCCATCACGAAGTCTGATTTCAAAAGTAAGTCTTATATAGCTCTAAAGGAAGCTCGTGAATCACTCTATTGGATAGATCTCCTACACCGTAATGGGTATCTGACCGATAAGCAACATGCTTCTCTCTATAATGACTGCGAAGAATTGGTAAAGATCTTGGTACATCGATGTAAGAAGCTAGACGGAGCGGAATAACATCAGCCCTCAGCCATCTTCCATCAGCCATCTTACCGACATTCATCAGACATCCGGGAAATTGAGCCTTTTCCGCTCATTTCTATACAAAGGTAGAAAAAAACTCCAGATAGGCAATAGCTTTAAGATTCTTTATCCTAGGAAGATGAACAGATGTTAATTCTGTGAGTGGTTATGACGCAAGATGTGAGAGCTGCAGAAGATACTATGAAGAGAAATCACTAAATAACGAGGTTCGACCTGTAAGGATAAAATCCAAGAGAACAGGAAAAGCCTGACGTTTGACTGGAAAACAATTTTCCATTATTTACACCCAATTTAACGCATATGACCAAAAATGAAATCTTAGCTCAGCCTCTATATCAGGAAGCTATTAAGCTGTTTGTTTCAAGGTCGTTAGCCTTTGATAAAGCAGCAAAAGACTATAAAGACAATCAGAATCCTGAGAAGGAACTAGATTTGGAAAAGAATTCTAAGTCTGCATGGGCATTGTATTGTTATCAAATGAGTTATTTGTTGTATTTAGCAGAAAGGATTAAGGATGATGATGTTAATGCAGCAAATGAAGCGACAAAAGACTTGAAGCAGATTGTGTTTAACGACTTGCAAGGTAAGTACGAATATATAATGTTTATTACCAAACCTCAAAATTTGTACTAGCTTAGGTACTTATTATAATGTTCTCCCAAAACATATTTCCATTATGCCATTCATAACTCCTCCAATCAAGAGTATCTCAGAGGTAATGGAGCCACTGAAGGAGTGAATTCTGAAGGCTGATGTCCATACATTCGAATAGATTATGCCCCAACTTAACCCACGATACGAAACGCCATTCAAGAGGAATCACCTCAGCCATCAGACTTCATCCATCATACATTTTACCGATGAATGTCGAGGCGGATTTCATCAAGGAGGCACTGGATGCTGGGCTATTTAAGCATACAACAAGAATCACATCATCCATCCTACTTCAGACATCATCCTTCGTTCATAGGACTATGGTTATCTTTCATACATAGACAGATAAATAAGAAGTTGATGAACACTAAATACAAACAACTCGAAGAAGCTTTGCTAAAGGAGGCTGATTTGCTGATAGAAAAAGCAAAGAGTCAGGGCGAAAAAGCCCTTTACAACCTTTTCAAGTCAGCCATTCTTAAGAAATATAAGGATCAGTATGATGTCGATATTCAGCAAGGCGAAGTAGAGAAGGATATTGTTGACAAGAGCATTAATTTCCTCTTTGAAAACGCATGTGTCAGTTTCAGAACGCTTCCCAATATAAAGGATCTTGACAAAGAAGATGTGATAAAGAAAGCACAGGCTGCTTTACCTTCGTGGAAGGCAATGGTAATACAGAATCTAACTAATAAAGGAATAAGGGTGGTTTAACCAATGCCTCGACAGTCACGAAAGCCCTCAGACACCGGTATCTACCATGTGATGATGCGTGGTATTAATCATCAAACCATCTTTGAAGATGAGGAAGACAACTACCAGTTCATCAACACCCTCGACCGCATGCGTGTTAGGTACGATGACGAAGGCAACGCTTGTGGCCGAAACTGCTGCTATTACGCCTACTGCCTCATGGACAACCACTTTCACCTCCTGATTCGCGAGCGCGACGAAAGAGTGGGAGAGACCATCAAGCGCATAGCAAGTTCATACGTGTACTATTATAATAGGAAGTACGGTCGTGACGGACACCTGTTCAAAGAGCGCTTCAAGAGCGAGCCAGTCAACGACATAGCCTACTTCACCGTACTGCTGAGGTATATACACCAAAATCCCGTCAAGGCGGGCATAGTAGAAAAAGTAAAGGACTACGAGTTCAGCTCCTGGGGCGAGTACGACGGCACCGTGGAGCCAGTATTTCAGATTTGCGATGTCAATACCGTACTGAATAGGATACCCTTTAAGGAGTTGGACGAATGGGTCAACGACCCGCTGGCAGATGATGTCTGCTGTTTAGACAACGACAATGAACGCCCTCGCTTGCGTCTTTCAGACGACCAAGTGTGGCAAGAGATAATAAAGATAGCAGGTGTAACCTGTAGTAGTGATTTTCAAAAAATAGATAAAACGAAACAACGAGAAGCGTTAGGCCTGTTGCGAGAGTTGGGTGCATCAGTGCGGCAGCTGGAGCGACTGACAGGCATCAGTCGGGGAGTGATTCAGTTCGTAAGGAAGTAGCTTGCCCCCTATGACACGTACCTGCTATGACACGTACCTGTCCCTTGTCATTCTCCTTGTCATTCTTGTCATTTCTAGAAACTGTCTGATTCCACACGCATAACCAATATACAGGCAAGTCTGGTAGAGGCGAAGTAATAATATTTGAAAATGGAAGTAATAAAAACAAATATCCCCGGCGTGCTCATCATTGAGCCGCGCGTCTTCAAAGCCCAAAAGATAAATAATTAAGGGTCTAGGGTTCGAATCCCTACGGGGGCATGTATATGGTTTTTCATCAGCAACGCATTATCGTCATTTGTTCTACAATAATATTTAAGAATATAAAATTACCACAATATATGAAAGTAGTATTACTAGCTGGAGGCTTTGGCTCCCGAATATCTGAGGAATCTCAGTTTAAGCCAAAGCCAATGATTGAGATTGGCGGCATGCCTATACTGTGGCATATCATGAAAGAGTATGCCTATTATGGACATACCGAGTTTATCATCTGCGCTGGATATAAGCAGGAGTAAATCAAGGAGTGGTTTGCCAACTACTTTCTGCACAACTCCGACGTCACCTTCGACTATCGCAATGGTAAAAATGAGATGACCGTACACCAAACCAATATGGAGCCATGGAAGGTTACGGTAGTAGATACTGGCTACAACACCATGACAGGCGGCCGTATAAGCGAATCCAGAAATACGTAGGCAACGAGAGCTTCATGATGACATATGGCGATGGCGTATGCGATGTTGAGATAGATAAACTTGTCGAGTTCCATAAGAGTCATGGCAAGCTTGCCACCCTTACAGCAGTTAAGATGGCTCAGGACAAAGGTGTGCTTGATATTGATAATGGAGCAGTAAAGGCATTCCGTGAGAAGAACGTTGCCGATGGAGCCCCTATCAATGCCGGATATATGGTACTTGAACCTCAAGTATTTGACCTTCTAGATGGCGACTCTTGCGTATTTGAGAAAGTCGCACTCACACAACTTGCTGAGCAAGGACAACTAATGTCGTATGTCCATACAGGATTCTGGCAGTGTATGGATAATATCCGTGAAAAGAATATGTTGGAGAAGCTCCTTGCAGAAGGAAAAGCTCCTTGGAAAAAGTGGGAGCGTTCAGTTCCAAATATCAATGAAAGGAAAGCTTCAGAAAATATTTAATCAGAAAATCAAATAATACAATATGTCAAGAAAAGAAGAATTAAAGCAGCAGATACTCGAGCTCACACGCGAGTACTATAAAGAGGTGCATGCCCCTAAGAAGGAGTTTGTGCCGGGTAAGTCATTCGTCAACTACGGAGGTCGTTATTTCAACGACGAGGAGATGGTCAACCTCGTTGACTCGTCACTCGATTTCTGGTTGACAGCCGGCCCTTGGGCTCATAAGTTTGAGACTCGCCTCGCCAATTGGCTTGGAGTGAAACACTGTGCAGTCACAAACTCTGGTTCATCAGCCAACCTCCTTGCCTTCTACACCCTTACATCTCCCAAACTTGGAGATAGAGCAATTAAAAGAGGTGACGAGGTGATAACAGTAGCAGCAGGATTCCCCACTACAGTTAATCCCATCATCCAGTTTGGAGCAATACCGGTATTCGTAGATGTATGTCTTCCGGGCTTTGATATCGATGTCAATCAGCTCGAAGCAGCCTATTCTCCTAAGGTAAAGGCCGTGATGATGGCTCACTCACTTGGCAATCCATTCAACCTGAAGGCAGTTCTCGAGTTCTGCGAGAAGCACAACCTCTGGCTGATTGAGGACAACTGCGATGCTCTTGGTTCTGAATACACCATTGACGGTGTAACCAAGAAAACAGGAACATGGGGTCATATCGGAACATCATCATTCTATCCTCCCCACCACATGACTATGGGCGAAGGTGGCGCAGTTTATACCAATGACCCGCTGCTCGACAAGATCTGTCGTTCATTCCGTGACTGGGGACGCGACTGTTGGTGTGTAGGTGGTGTTGACAACACCTGCAAGCTCCGCTTTACCGGCAAGTTTGGCGAACTCCCACAAGGCTATGACCATAAGTATGTATATTCACACTTCGGATTCAATCTGAAGATAACAGATATGCAGGCAGCTATAGGTTGTGCTCAGTTGGATAAGCTCGATGATATTGTAGCAGCACGTCGTGCCAACTATAAGACATTATATGAAGGTCTGAAGGATTGCCCTGGAATCATCCTTCCCGTAGCAGAAGAAAATTCCAATCCATCATGGTTCGGTTTCCTAATTGCTGTCAAGGAAGATGCAGGCTTCACTCGCAACGAACTCACAGGCTATCTTGAAGACAACAAGATTCAGACCCGCAACCTCTTTGCAGGTAATCTCATCAAGCACCCCGCATTCGACGAGATGCGCAAGAGTGGAGACGGCTATCGTCAGGTAGGAGACTTGAAGAATACCGACTTCGTGATGAACAACACCTTCTGGATTGGCGTATATCCTGGTATGACAGCCGAGATGAATGCTTGGATGATTGAGTGTATCAACAAGTTCTGCAAGCGAAATAGAATATAATAGCAATAATCTGTTGTTGTTTCTATAATCAGCTATAGTGTATAAAAAGAATACATAAGAATGGTACAAGAATCCCGAACGACAAAAAGTATAAAAAACGCTCAAGTAAACGTAATATACTATCTTATTCAGATTGTATTAGGTTTTTGGTCAAGAAAAGTTTTTTATGACTATCTTGGAAGTGAAATTCTTGGATTAGATACTACGGCACAATCTCTTTTGCAATTTTTGAATATTGCAGAATCTGGAGTTGGTGCAGCTGTAGCATATTTCCTCTACTCTCCATTTTTTAATAATGACAAAGAGAAAATTATAAAAATAGTTGCAATACAAGGATATATATATAAGCGAATAGCTAATCTGATTTTGGTATTGGCCGTTGTTGTAATGCTCTTTTTCCCATGGATATTCAGTGACATTAATATACCACTTTGGTATGCATATGTGACATTTTCAGTTCTTTTATTTGGAAA